>NZ_LVWH01000060.1:0-4950 GCF_001909045.1 Paenibacillus sp. P3E
CCTCTGATAAAAACATCATAAATAAGAATCTTCCTTTTCCGATTTGAGTTTCAAAAATTAACGTTTTATCATCTGATGCGATAGCTTCTGCATAAAGGTTATTCAAATTATTGAAATTAAATTGTGTTGTCATTTCTTTTCCTCTCATTCTTTAGGATTTCATATAACGTTCCTGTATTCATGAACCCAAAAGGGGTTGTCTGCTGATATTCCTCTTCGAAATCCTTCCCGCAGACCAAGGCTCCAACGGAGCCGCTGCTTGAATATATTGTTAAACGAATTCATTGCTTTGAGTATCCGTATTACTAAATTCTCGTTGTAATATAATCCATTTTTTTGATAAAGTTTTCTCTCAGTTCATGATTACTATCGTTATTTAGTCTCTCTAAGTATTCTTGGTATTCGTTAAGTAATTCATCTTTAAATTTAATTACATCTAAACTAATTCCGTTTTCGATTTCAATAATCATGTTTTCTTGTTCAAAAGTAAGCTGAGTATTTCTTTTTGTCTGCGCTTGATGCAATATTCCATTTCTAATATCTGAATAAAAAAAACTGGCTGTTCTTCGTGTAAAATAGCTCCCGAAATAATTACTTCTAGTCAAAAATTGTACAAATGCTTCTTTATGTCCTCTGAAAACTGTAACATCAAGCCCATTATAAAACTGATGAAGCGTTTCAATAAGCAAACTACATAATGCCATTGTGCTAAAACTATAATCAATATATCTATAATTTGCCGTTATGTTATCAGAATATTCTTGTATCAGAAGTAGAAACCTTCCTTCAATTCGATCTGAAAATATGTTTATCGCTCGCTGCCAAGTTTGCTCATCACTTGTTAAAGATAAATCCAATGCTAAGTAATCTTCAAGATAGTATCTTGGTGAAATATATACTCTGTCCTTAAACATTTTTAATCCCTCTCCGTCTTTGATGTTTTCGTTTAACGTTCCTGTATTCACGACCTCGACGAATGTCGGGGTGTCCAACTGTCTCTACTTCCCCGAAACTCCTCTGTCGGACCAAAGGCGTATGCCCGCTGCGTGAATATAATGTTAAGTGAAGTCAATTGCTTCCTCGAGTTTTCTACAGAAACAGAAGCTCTTCAAATTCGTTAATTGTCATAATTTGTTTACTTTCTATGAAATAAGTAATGATCCTTGATAACAATCCCCTTACTTCGATAATATGTTCTTGTATTTTCTCTTCAGTTATTGAGCTTCCGTGAACTACTTTTGATCTGACATCATATAATTTCTTGATTTTCTGATGTAACTCGTATCTGTAGCTTCCTCTAGTTTCAAGCAAAGAGGCTATTTGAGCTGATAACCTAAATCTTAGTTCTGATTGAATTCCAAATATCGCTTCTATTCCAGACCAGAGTAATGCGATAGTCATTCTTGAATTATGTTGTAAATGATGTGTGGTTAAACTATCTATTGCAGTTCTAAAGCGTGTATCAGAGAGTAAATTAGCAAAGTTTGCAAAATTATTTTTTACCCATACAACATCATCAATTGAAACATTTGAATCTAAAGACTGTCTTGTAGCTTTAGGGAAGTCCTCTATAACTCGCGTTTTAACTGAATTTTTTGGGGCAGCTGCAAATGTTGACCAAGAACGATTGGAAGCAACAGGAACAATAAAATCAACATCTGTTTTAATTCTTAAGGATGAGATTATCCACCAGGCGATATCAAAGATCCGTTCGTTATATACCTCATCATCTTTAATAAATAATTCATAGCTCAATCCTCTTGTATAACGTCCGAACAACGAAAACATGTCATTTCGTTCTAAAGCCGAGGCCAATTCAACCTCACCAGGAGGTTCGACAATCTTCTGAATTCTTCCAACCTCTAGTTCTACAAACTCAAAGTCAGCAGCAAAACCAATTAATCCAAAATACCAACCCTCATCACTATATCTTATCTCTTGCATTCTTAATTCAGCACGTGATTTGCGATCCTCAAAATATTGCAATGAATCTTTGATTTCTTGTAATTTCTTCTCATTCATCTTTATTTTCCCTTCTTGGCCTTCTTGGACTTGTATGTCTCAATTGATTTCACTTAACGTCTTATTCACGAACTTTGTAAATAACTCCATATGTAGAGTATTCGCGAAAGCATTAGGCTATCCTGCCCGTTCGCTTAATCACTTCATCATCCATTCTGAATATGGCAATATTGAAAAGTAAGGTTTAAGGAAAAAGTTCAATTATTCTCACTCCCATCATGAGAGTCAGTAGTCGTTATGAAAAACAAAAGCACCTAGCCGCTCAACGGCTAGTGCTCTATTTGAATTATTATAGGATATATCAACTTGAAATTATCGTTCGACGACGAAGTTCTAACATACCGGACAATCGTAGGAGGTGAGAGTAATACTTATTTTCTGAATACTCCGGTTATGAATACACTTTCTTTCTTATAAATCGCATTAACCATGATGAAAAGTCTCTCGCTAAATGACAGGGGACATTCGATCGTTTGCTCAACTATGGTATTTACAGTGGCTGCAAATGATAGTGAAGCCAGTAATAGCCTTTTAGTACATCTTTCATAGAGAATTTTCAGTTTTACATGATGATTAATTGTTTTCTATAGATTTCCGTTTCCTTAAATCGATTAAAACCAGTCTTGCAGCACTTTTAATACCGTGAGAAACGGTATCTTCATGAACTTCCTCACCTACATTTTGACTATAGAAATCTGCAATTTCACGAAGAGTCCATCTTTGTATTAAGTAATGAACCAGCCATTTAAAATGATCCAAATTCCTTTTTTCAGGCTCTTTAAGATATCCTCTCTCAATAAGGAATTTTTCTGTTCGCTCTCGATAAAGATCTTTGTATTGCTTAAACATTTTATCCAATTCACTTTCAAAGTCTTTCCATGTTTTCAATCTTGGGTCCCATGCCATCCCACTATAAGCTAATAAATCTTCGTCATCCTTAAATTGTTGGATTTTATTAATCAACTCGTAATGTGTTTGCATTGTTTCATATGGGTAAATACCTTCATCGTTTTTGAGAAAAATATTGCTTGGAGTGAATGCAACCGGAAATGTTCTTTCAAAAAATGAAAGATGATTATCATCGTTTATACTTTTGCTTAGTTCAATATTATCAGTCTCTTCATCTTGAAAAATACAATTTACCAGTGTTAATTTCTCTTCATAAGGCCAAGTCCTGTTGTATCGTCCAGACCTTCGAAGTGTCTCCAAGGAAACATTATATCTTTTAGCAATTTCGTTGTATTCATCTAACCTCTTTTTCCGCTCAGTTTCCTTACAATCATCATAATAAAACGATAAAGAACAAAGACCCAAAGTACAATAAAAATCCGAATCTCCAACTAGGTTGAATTTATACACCCAGCTTGTTATTTTCTCTTTCAGTTGTGTATACTCAAAACAAAAATTTTCATTGGATTCTTTGACTACTCCCCACTCAGATGGCCATAACTGACTCCCCTTATGATACGTAATAAACCATTCTTCTGCTTCTGCATAAATATCATATATATCTTTTAAATCTTCTAGTACTTCAGGCGCCATAGACTCTATTAGCTCTAAAAAAAGAGTTATAGCTGAATATCTACCGTAGTCCAAAAACATAGTGCTACTGTCAATAATTCGGTCTGGATGATAATATAATCCTTTCATGTTCAATCAACGCCCCTTATCATTCAGTATTGTATGAATCATAATATACTGCTATCTTTCAAGAATAAATGAAATAGACGTAATTGTTTTATTTCAATGATACGAACAACGAAGATAATACCATGGTTAAAAAAAATAAATCCATATGAAAGAGAACCCGTACAAGTAAGTACGGGTGCTGGGGGTATTAAAATATACAGATCGACTGTTTCATTTATTCATGGGATCAATCCAAATAAAATGGGAACGCGTGTTTCAATTTGAGATTCTATTCACAACGGAAATTCCTAAAAGAGCACTCTCTATTTGTTCTTTAGTAACAATAAATATATTGGTCATATCGAAGTTGTTTTTGCCCACAGATTTAAGAAAACCAAGATAATTTAAGGCTCTGATAAATGCCCTTAATTTTCGCTCATTCCATGGAATTAGTATACCTAATCTCCCCAATGCAGAAGCATTCACAATGGCACCAAGCATATGTTTTTGAGATACTGCATTTTCTATTTCAATTGATAAAAGACATCTTGCATTAGGATTCATGAAGAGTTTTCGCTCTAATTCTGGAGTATGCATATGCGAATTTCTTTCAAGATTTTGAGCATGAGCTTCTTGAAGCCTGCTTAAAAAATGAAATATTGTAGGCTCATAGACCATTTCGTTATATAAGCTTTCATATGACTCTTCTATTGCAAATGGACCAACAGCTAAATCAAGACGAGGGGAATATACACCATTATCAAGTTCAGCAGACCACTCTGTCTTTATAAATTCTGAATCAAATACAATCGATAATTTTCTAGATAAATCTTCTTGAAAATTCGGTACATGCTCAAGCCTTCTCTTAAAAGAAAATTCTCTCATTTTATCTCCATTCTCTATATAAAAATAAAAGCAAACTTCTTTAGTTATTTATATCCAACACTCTCGAATACATACCAATCTTATGCTTGAAAGAGTCAGCTCCCCCTTCCAAGTAATTTATAATATGCTTTGTTATCGTGTCATCATCAGGATACCCTTTTTTTACGATCCAGCCGTTCTTACTATCTGACTCTAGTACAATTACTTGCTCAGCATCTGCATTTGTTACGATTGTGGAACTATGAGTTACGATAATGATTTGTCTGGAATTTTTAATTTGTTTCAGACTATTTACTAAGTTCTTATATATGTATTGATTATCCAGATTATCCTCAGGCTGATCTATTATCAACGGAGTATTATCATTAAAAAATTTTCCATACTCAAATATAAATGTAAGTATAGTCACTACCT
>NZ_LVWH01000061.1:0-4617 GCF_001909045.1 Paenibacillus sp. P3E
ATATATATCTAAACTATATTCATCCTGTTAATTTTGGATAATTGTATTGTATAGGAGAGTGCCCTCATTGCAGCTTGATAAAATTGTAAATTACCACAAAGCTTTGTCTGACCCAACACGTTTACGGATTCTTCTGTTGCTGTCCAAAGGGGAGGTTCACGGGCAGGCCTTGGCAGAAAAGCTGAATTTATCGCAACCCACCGTGACGCATCATGCCGCGAAACTGCGGGAAGCCGCGCTAATCACAGAGCGTAGAGACAAGAACACGGTATATTTTATGCTGAATCCCGAGTTTATTCAGGCCGGTTCGGATGCATCACTAAAGTTTATTTTTTCCAAGGGGGTGGAAGATATGGAGAAAGAGTCACCAGATACAAGCCTGAAGGATTCGGTGCTGCGTAATTTCTTCGCCAAAGACGGGCGCTTGCGGCAGATCCCCGCTCAGTACAAGAAGAAGCTGATTGCTCTGCAGTATATGGTCGAAAAGCTGGAGCCGGGCGTAGTCTATACGGAAAAAGAGATCAACGAGTTCATTAAACCATTCCATGAAGACTATGCAACCATTCGCCGAGAGTTCATTATGCATCAATTCATGTACCGGCAGAATGAACACTATGAACTGAATCCGCCCGAGTTATGGACACATTGGGAAAATGTCAAATAATGATCTAAAGATTGGGTATTTTCTGTGACAAAAGACAGGCAAGCTGATTAAATGTCTGAATAACGAATAAAATGGAATTGTAAGCGTTATCTGACATATACTTCGAAAGGAGACTTTCAGTATGATATTCAAGCGCGCCAAGAAAAATACGTCCACTGTCCCTATCACTGTTACCTTACCGCAGATCAAGCAGGCTGTAAGGCAATTTGAAGAAGATATGCCCGCTCCTATCAACCGTACGGCTCTACTATTAGAGGATAAAAGCATTGATCTAAGCCGGCTTACCCGTTATTTAGGCGGTATACCCCAGCAAAAGTTTTATATGTCCCGCGAAACCTTTGAGATTTTTGAGGAAGCTGACAAGCTCGTGCCTTATTATCTGGATTTGGTGCAATCGGCTGTAGATAACTATATCAGTGATACTGGCAAGCTCCCGCTGATTGAGGATGCCTGGTTACCCGAGGTGCATTACCGGCTGCTCGCCAGTGAACGGTATCTGAAGGAAACTCCGCCTTTTCCCTTATATATTACCGAAGAGGAAATGATGCTTACGCATCGGCCGGAGCATTTTGAATAACGGGATACGAATCCGCGGACTGTTCAGTTGAAGGGGGAAGCCCTCTTTTACCGGAATGGTCTTTTCTTTGCGCGTTCCCCCATAGTACAATGGATTTCTGACTGCTACGGAATGAAATTCGAGGAACAAGGGGAACTTGGAATGAGAAAAGTACAAGCTTTGCTGTTTGATCTGGATAACACGCTAATGGACCGCGACCATACATTTCGCAGCTTTAGCCGGAAGTTCGTGCAGGATTTTCTGGGCCATTTGGAGCCAAGAGAGGCAGAGCGGGTTGTGGAGGACATCATCCTCAGAGATGCGGACGGATACCGGGATAAGGATGGTTTTTTTGCCGAACTAAGTGACGTATTGCCCTGGCAAAAACCACTATCAGCTATAGACATACGTGCATATTATGACAAGACTTATATTACTCACGGAGCGCTTATGAAGCATGCTGCCCATATTCTGGAATATTGCCGGGAGCGCGGATATATCCTGGGTCTGGTGACGAACGGCAAGAAGGATATCCAATATGGCAAAATCGATCTGCTTCAGCTTCGCGGGTACTTCAAGGCGATCGTGATCTCCGGAGAGGTTGGGATCAGCAAGCCTGATCCGGAGATCTACCGGCACGCACTGGATAGGCTGGGTGCAGCCGCAGAAGAAACCTTGTTTATCGGGGACCATCCGGTAAATGATATCTGGGGAGCAGCCAAGGCTGGAATGGAGACCATATGGCTAAAACGCAATCATCCGTGGGATGAACAGCTGGATGCCCTTCCTTGGAAAACCATTCATGAGCTGGATGAACTGAAGACTATAATATAGCGGCATATGATTGCGGGGTTGACAATATAATGCAGCTCCGTTTATCATTACACCATATTAGTTCGGAAGGAGACGATGTTATATGACAGTTTATACGGTTACTTCGTTATCGGTAAATACTGCTCAGGATACGTGTCTTCCGGGAACAGCGGCTGCAGTGTAAGGATTGCAGTTTAGCAGGCAAGCTCTATGATGCCTTTTAGAGCCGCCGGGAACCGTATCGGTTCCGGCGGCTTTTTTGCGTGTGTATATTGCAGCGTTTGTTTTTGCTGTAACTGCCGCGCACGGAAATTACTGGACTGTCCCTTCACAGGGGAGAGCCCGCACTTTTCGTATATGCTTTTATAAGCAATTTTCTTGCCAAAGGCAAAAGAATTGCTATGTGGGAGCTGCCGCCGGAATGAGGATTCCGGCGGTTTTTTTGTGTTCCGGGAAGTATGTGAAAGAGACAGTATCAGTCAGGATGCATTAAAAAATTCAAAAAAAAAACATTCAGGAGGCAATAATGACAATAGAACAATACGGCTGGAACAAGAGCTGGCAGAGCAAGTGGAAAGATAAACTTAATGGGTATGAAGGGAAGGAATATGTACCGGGAAGAATTATAGGGGACTTCGGCAGCAAGTACCGCGTGATGGCAGAGACCGGGGAAACTTGGGGCGAACTGGCCGGCAAGCTTAGACACACACTGACGGACTCCGGAGAATATCCGGCCATCGGCGATTGGGTGGTTCTGGTGATGCAGGATGGCGGCGAACATGCCGTGATTCATGGGGTCTTGCCCCGTCATAGTGTAATCTCCCGGAAGGTAGCGGGAAATACGCTGGATGAGCAGATCGTAGCCTCCAATGTTGATACATTGTTCCTGGTCTGCGCCTTGAATGATGATTTCAATGTCCGGCGGATGGAGAGATACCTGATTATGGCTTGGAACAGCGGGGCGAATCCGGTCATTTTGTTAACCAAAGCTGATCTCTGCCTGGATGCGGAGAGTAAAATCTCGGAGATGGAGCGGACAGCGCCAGGTGTAGCCATCCATGCAGTCAGTGCTTTGCTTGGGGACGGGCGGGAAGAACTGCTGCCATATATCAGCCCAGGGCAGACCGTAGCTCTTACCGGTTCCTCAGGCTGCGGCAAATCGACGATGGTCAATTGGCTAAGCGGCCGTAATCTTCAGCTTACCCAGGACGTAAGAGAAGGAGACAGTCGGGGACGGCATACGACAACCCACCGGGAAATGTTCATTTTGCCGGATGGAGGAATCATTGTGGATACTCCAGGAATGCGTGAGCTGCAGCTATGGGAGGACGAAGGCGGACTTGATCTTGCCTTCAGCGATATCAGCGTACTTGCCGCCGGATGCCGTTTCAGTGACTGCAGGCATGATCAGGAAGAAGGCTGTGCTGTACTTGAGGCTGTGGCAAGCGGGGAACTGGATGAGAAACGGCTCTGGAATTACCGCAAAACCCAGCGTGAACTGCAATATCAGAGCAGCAAGGAAGTGAAGCAGAAGCGGAAAACTGCTGCTGCTGCAACGAAGGCGGGAAGTAGCCGTACCCGGAATTCAAGCTGGCGCCGTGAGCTGGACGATTTATGATCGAAGTATCTGCATAGAACGAAAGGGACCCTTGCAGCCGTTGAACGGCTGTAAGGGTCCCTTGACTTTTGTCTGGCGGAAACGACTAAATAAGCAGCCCGCCAAACTATATATAAATAAAAGTCCGGATGATGTGAAAGAGGAGATATCTGTAAAAAGTGCGGATGCTTAAATTCTTACCGGACTTTTAACGCTGTCTCACCATTTAGAACGATGCAGCTGCAGATTTAGCCAATTCCAGGCCGTTATTGATAATTTCTGCAGATTGCTGCGGATTCTGGTTGTGTCCTTCGATAATCACCTGAGTTGTTTCCTTGAAGCCCCAGAAGTTCAGCATACCTGCTACATAATTCACAGCCATTTCTGCAGTAGCAGCCGGACCTTCGGAATAAACGCCGCCTCTGGCATTCAGAATCACTGCTTTTTTGTCAGTCACGAGACCCACTGGACCTTCAGCGGTGTATTTGAAAGTAATGCCAGCTTGGCTCAGGTAGTCGATGTACGTATGCAGCACAGCTGGAACAGTCAAGTTCCACAATGGGAAGGCAAACACTACTTTATCTGCAGCCAGGAATTGATCAATATATTTTTTTACTACAGCAGCGCCGGCAGCTTCTTCAGGAGTAGCTTCATAGCCTTGACCAGCCTTGTACATCCCTGTAATCAATGTGTTATCGTAGTATGGAAGTTGTTCAGCGAACAAATCAAGTTCTGTAATTGTGTCCTGCGGATGAGTTTCCTTGTAGCTTGCCAGGAAAGCGTTATACAGTTGAACACTTACTGCTTGATCTGCTGGGCGGTTATTTGCTTTAATGAAAAGTACGTTTGACATTATGATTTCTCCTTAAGTTTCGTTTATTTATTAACTAACGTTAATATAGCATTTAATTATTTGTTTGTAAATATCCATAAGATAAAATTTTTTTATTCGACACCAAAGCGCTTTTCTTTGCACAGCTACCACAT
>NZ_LVWH01000062.1:0-4488 GCF_001909045.1 Paenibacillus sp. P3E
CTCATTCTCTAAAAAATAACATTTCCCTTCCTTCTTTAACTTGGAACTTAAAATATAAATATTAATTTGCTTGAAAAAATAAAAACCGAAGCGTATCTGATCCCGCCCCGGTTCTGCTACGATCATTATTCACCTTCATTTCACAGATTCGCTGTCTCCTTTATATACCTCAATCATCATCAATGCCCCCATTCTATAACCTTGGATAAACGATAAGGCTGATTGCAAAGAGTTCGAATCGCTTTGTAGATCGATCAGCTTTTCGACTTGTTCAAAATCTTCTTCGGAAAATTGCTCTTTGAGCATTTGTAAGGATTCGGTGATTTTCTGATTGATCTTCTGGAACTCCGGATCGCTTGGCTTAACCAACTCATTCGGGCGCAACCTGCCATAATAAAAATCCTCCAAAATGATTCATTAGGCCTCCTTTCGCAGACTAACAATCTTTCCATGCATAAATTTTATGCGAAAACCGCATAAATATCAATATGCAATTTTCGCATAAAGTAAACTTGGCTTGGGTGATGAGCATTGTATAAGAGAATCCGTGACTTACGCGAAGACAAAGACCTGACGCAACAACAAATGGCTGAGCTTTTACATATCACACAAGCCACTTATTCCCGCTATGAGAATGGAAATTTGGATGTCCCGAGCGCTGTTTTAATTACTCTAGCCAATTTCCATAAAGTAAGCATCGACTATATTCTAGGTCAGACAGACAACCCCAAGCGTTATCCTGGTAAAAAAGAATAATCCGCAGCAAAAACAAGCTCTTGTGACGAACCATAGGAGCTTGTTTCATGTTACTGCCACCACTTCTCACCAAATGCCTGATTGATTGTGAAGATCACTTCACTTTAATAATGATTTACTCAAACATCTCCTCGCTGACTGAATGGAAAATCGGCTTGTTAACAATACTAATTGGTGCTGAAGACCTCCCCGCTACCTCTTCCAATGTCATACCAGCCTCATAATGTCTCTTGATTACCACATTCATCGGTTCGCCTAATTCTATAATATATTTATCTGGGTCATATACTCTAACTACTCTTTGTCCCCAAGGCTGTTCAAATATGTCATGAACAAATTCAATCTGTTGATCTTTAAGTTTTTTGTACAGCTCATCAATGACATGTCGAATAGCCGACAGACAGGAAGATCGGCTTGTTTTCAGACTGTGCTTTGGCAAAAGCCTCTTCTCCCCATGGATACCAGTCTACGGGATTGTGGGCATGTTGCAAAAGATACGGGGATTTTCTATACTCACCATGTTTTAGTCAATAAAATCCTCCACTGCGGTGCAAAGTAAATTTTCTTACATATTATAAGATAAAACCTTCGATGAAAGGAAATTTAGTATATGGAGTATTTCGACATGCTGTCCAAATTAGGTATTGGTAGTGCTCATCCTGGAGGATTTTCTGCAACCTTGAAGCAGTTTGAACATTATCCCCTACCCACTAGCTCCAGAATTCTTGAAATTGGTTGTGGCACAGGTAGAACATCTTGTTATTTAGCTGCTCAGGGTCATGATGTAGTAGGTATAGATATTCGCCCAGATATGATTGCAAAAGCAAAAAAGCGGGCTGAAAAAGAGAATGTAACCTTGAAATTCTTGGAAGGAGACGCACTTTCACTGCCTTTTCCTAACGAATCATTTGATGTGATTCTTGTCGAGTCTGTATCCATCTTCACCGATACAAGGAAGGCATTCTCGGAATACTACAGGGTTTTGCGGTCTGGAGGCCAACTTTTTGACAGAGAAATGACCCAACGAAAACCCATGTCTACTGAAATCAACCAAGAAATCACTAATTTTTACCACGTTGATAAGCTATGGGACATTAAGGAGTGGTTAGCTTTAGTACAAATCATAGGATTTAATCGTTCAAAGATAGAGGGTCCCTACCGGTTTCCTAAAACAAGTCTGGATTTGTCTGAGCAACCTGACGCTCATCAACAAATTGATGAAGGTTCCTTTCTTGACCCCTCCATTTGGGAAGTAATCCGTAAGTACAACAGTATAATGGACAGTTATGCAGAATATATCGGATTTATTCTTGTGATTGGAACTAAATAAACTTGTTGTTCGTCATGCTACAAAAAAAGAACAAAAGCCTAGCAATATAGGCTCTTGTTCATGGCTTCATACGCTTCAGAGGCTTTGTTACTAAACAAAGAAACCAGCAGATAAAATAATTACCAACAAAATATAAAGAACCAAAATTGCAGTCGTAGAAGTAAATCCGTGACAAACTTCAGGATATCCCATTGATTTCCCCTCCTCATTCTTTTCTAACACAGGATATGCGCCGTCCGTTCTGAATGTATGGATTATAACCCAATTATCATGGAGGAATATATATGTCTGATTTGAACCGACAAAACTTAACCGTGAAATACATTCCGCCTGCCACTTCACTACAACCTCTTACTGCTGAATTATATTTAGATAATGGATATGCACACAATAATCCTATCTATATATATTATGAATCCAATGATCCGCAATATAAGCAAAAGGTTTACTTTGGGACTCCACACCAATATTCAAACCAAATATACCCAGACCGAGGGTATGGTAACTTGACTCTTTCCAGAAACATTACTTTGCTGGATATAAAGCAAGCCGATGTAAATGGGGACAGAACGCTTGATAACATATATTTATTCGGCAATAAACCAGAAGGAACTGGAGACTTTGCTGATCAAATCACACTTGCGATCCAAGATGGACATTCTAACATAACTACAACGGTAAATCTTCAATACAATGCTGGATATAATGCCAGACTTTTTCTGGGGGATTTTTCTAAAGATAGCGTAGCGGATATTTTAATAAGTATTGACTCTGGAGGAAGCGGCGGATATGGCATCTTCTATGTGTATTCCTTTAAGGATAATCATCTACAAGAAATGTTTAATGTTGAAAAATACAATACTGAATATAAATTCAATGTAAATTATGAGGATTTTTACAAGGTAAGCATAGGGAATCCCCAATTAAACGTGCTATTCACTATAGACATCAGCTATAAGGGCGTAGAATATTTATCGCAATACTACAACGAAGATGGCAAACTAAAACAACCCGTAAAAGGAGAGGTTCTTGCTTTAGGTGCGTTAAATCCCATTGTTACAAACCCAAAAAGTAATAGTTATGATTTACTCGCGATTCAACGAATTATCGGCACTACTAATTCGGATACATTAGGGTATGTAGAAAATATTTTAACATGGGAAGGTACTCGATTTATTTCAACAAGATTGTTAGTAGCCATACTTGGTACCAATTTAATTGCCCTTTATTGATCAATTTTATGATGAGGTAGTTCTTCAGTAATTATAATTGATAACATGGGGCATCACCACTTTTCGGTGGGATTTGGGTAAAGTATTGCTAAGTTACACATAAAAGCGACCGTGCACGGAGCATAGTCGCTTTTATGTTTTCGAGTATTGCTATTGTCTAGGGTCTGATTGGAGCAAGAGAATTTAGCAAAGTAAGCGAATGAAGCGGTGGCCTTTATTGTAACTCCAATCGCGTCTGCCTGTTAATACTAGCTTTTAAGAGCGTATGAATAATTACTGGTTTATAGCAAATACACCAACTTGCTCTCCGAACTGTCCCATCCACAGCTCTCCGTTGCCAATCATAACACCTTTCGAATTAATAAATACTTTATCGAGTTTTTGAGCTAATAACGCCTTCTTGACTTTAGCAGTCATGATTTTGTCATATTTTGCAATAAAATCTTTCTTGGTTTTGATTTCTATGGTTTTCCCCTTATTGTTCACTTTCAATGGGTACACCATCAAATGGGCGACCTCGGATTTTTTTCCTTCTTTAACGTGTTTCTGCAGCAAACTGAAGTTATGCTCAAATACGACTGGATTTTTGATGCCTGCTATTTCATATGGATTGTTAGTGATATTAACCGCAATAACTCCAAGTTTATTGTTTCGCACGCCCATCCACAATTCTCCATCTCCAACCATAACTCCTTGATAGTTCACAAACAGCTTATCGACTTTTTGAGCTAGAAGAATGTCACGTACAAGCGAAGTGAAGATGCGATCGTATTTCTTAATAAATTCTTCTTTGTTATAAATAACATACGTTTTGTTGTCTTTGTTCAAATTCATGGGATAGGAGATTAGATCTGCCACTTCTGCAGGTTTGTTATCCTTAACCGCTTTTTGTAATTTGGAAAAATAAGCCGTAAATTCTGCAGGATCGTCTATTCCAGCAACCTCATAAGGATTTTTGCTATCTGAACTCATTACATATGCAGGTGTTGAAGTATTTGTACCTTGCTCCGCCCAGGCTTGGCTTGAAAATGTTGTTATAACCATTGAGAAGCTCAAAATCATTGCGGCTTTTTTTATGCTACTATTGGTCATCATTCTTTCCTCCAAATGAATACATTTATACTCCAAGTGTATAACTATGATGAGTACGACAAGTGTAAAAAATTTAAT
>NZ_LVWH01000063.1:0-4013 GCF_001909045.1 Paenibacillus sp. P3E
GAAATTATTTAATCGAAATATTATTTATGGTGGAATGTGCAGAGAAATGAATAGATTAGTAGCTATAAATGTCACGGTCTGAAAATATACCTTGGTATATCAATAATTTAATATGCATATGCTCATCCATTTGTAAGGCTTTCATTGAAAATTCCTGTGAAGAAAGAGTGAATTTAAGAAAACTATACTATACATTCTATACCCAATATAACGCTACCATGTTAACTTTCAAATATGAAAACAATCCAAAGAAATAAGTTTAACTTAAAAAGGACTTATGGTGAAAAATTTATTAGACAATTGGTAGGTATGAATTATAAGCCTAAAATAGCTTTACACAAAATGATCGGCAAGTATCCTCACCTTCAGCCTATAGCTTCTATGGAACTGCGCCAACAAGATCAGCGCAGTCTTTCATTGAATAGTATTTGGTACGATACCATTTGAAAGAAACTTATTTAAGCAATATTGCTCCATCAGGAGCGAAATAGGCTAAATTAGTGATACTTTTTCCCACTCGCGGTGCTAGAGGAGAGGTATTACTCTTTTTAAGTTTCCTTTTTCCACTTAAGCGGCGCCAAGATAGCTCGCATTCGCAGATTTCCAGCTACTGCACAACAGAAAGCTTACCCGATATCCAGCTCACAAACATCACAATCGCCAGCGCAAGTGACCCTCGCCGCAATCACTTCTCGAAACCCTTAGGTTTGAGCGATTTTCTTTTTCTAATGAACAGAGTGACCGCAAGGGCCAAGAGCAGAATAACAACGCCGCCGGCAATGGCGATATTCCTGATGTCCGGCACATACACCACCAGACGCATCGGCTCGGAATCAGCCATCGTGATGTGCCAGGTCAGTGTATTCCCATCCTGCTCGTCAGCGTTGTTAGGACCATAGAGATTGTATGGCAGCGTTAGTTTGAACGCCAGTTCTTGGCTCTGCATGAACAGCCGGACTAGCGACTTGGGTACACTCAGCGTTCCAAGGGTGTCTAGAATTTTATCCGAATAAGCGTTCAGCTTGGGCTGGGCCACCACGTCATACCGGGTGTACAGCCACTTGTTTTCGGTATCTACTTGTGTGTCCACAATATCAAGGTTTCCCGCATTCAGCTTCACATCCTGTATGGAGGCATAGGATTTCAGAAATTGATATTCCATGGATTTGCCCACTTTTGTTTTGTGCAGTTCAATCCCTGCCGCCTGTAGTCTGCTGCGAAGCAGATCCTCAATGGTACCACCCGCCAGCGACTCTGCACGTGAATCCAGCTTAAGATTGAATGCAATATCCATGCCTCCGTCCTTCTTCACCGTGACATGTGCCGTCCCATTGGCGCAGCCCGTCACCAGAACAAGCATTAGGAGCACAAGTCCCAGGATGCTTAATGTTCTCCACTTCAATGCCGTTCCCCCATTCCTGTAGCATACAGCTATTGCCTGCAAGCAAACATTGCCCTCAAAGGCCGATACACCGAGTGTACCATATGCCCACACTGCCCGGACAGTTCTGCAATTACTCACTGAGTCTTCTTGGTCTATGGAGATAGACCCGGTCTGCCGCCGGGGAGCTGTCAAAAGCCATTCTCATCCGGATACACTTGCAGATTCCATCTCGTCCTATCCACAGCAATGCCCCCTGCTTCCGGGTATGATTCCGGTGGCAGGGGGCATTGTGTATACTATTTAAGCCGCAATATAGAACTACCATTATTTCTTCAAATGATAAGGCACGGTTGTAATAATTACATCCCGCCGGTACAGCAGATGCGCACGGAGCAGCAGGCTGGATTGGTTATGCAGAACATTGTGCCAGCCTTTCTTCGGAATGAACTGGGGCACGATTACCGTCACCTGATATTTCGATTCGCTCGCCTTGCGCTGGACGGTATCGATGAACTTGGTTAACGGGTGAATGATGCTGCGGTACGGCGAATACAGCGTAACCAGCCGGACTTCAGGATGGAATCTCTTCCACTTTTCTTCAAATACCGCATCATCCTCCCGTTCAAACGGGACATGTACCGCAATAATCTGTTCGGCACCAAGCGATTTGGCATAGCGGAGCGAGTTCTCCACCACATGGGTAATTCCGGCAACCGGCAGGATGATGATATTCCCTTCAATCGCCAGCGGCTCCACCTCACAGGTAGAGATCCGGAGCTGGTCCGCTACCGCCTCATAATGCTTGTGAATCCGGTAGAACAGCAGAATAATCAGTGGCAAAAAGACCAGAACGGGCCAGACCTGCGTAAATTTGGTCAGGAAGAACATCATCGTAACGATGAAGCTGATCAACGCCCCGGTTGTGTTGATAATGAACTTGGTCAGCCAGCCGGGAGGCTTCTGTCTGATCCATTTAACCATCATTCCGCTCTGGGAGAGAGTGAACGGAATGAACACACCCACCGCGTAGAGCGGAATCAGGTGCTCGGTCCGGCCTTCAAAAGCAATGATCAGCAGGATCGACAGCAGTCCCAGTATAAGAATGCCGTTAGAATAGCCCAGCCGGTCCCCGCGGACCGTGAACATGCGCGGAATGAATTTATCCTTGGCCAAATTCACCGCCAGCAGCGGAAATGCGGAATATCCGGTATTGGCCGCCAGAACCAGAATCAGAGCAGTCGTTCCCTGGACAAAGTAGTACATAAAGTTCCGGCCAAAAACCTGTTCAGCGATAATCGAGACTACCGTTGCATCCTCTTGCGGAGTAATCCCGTAGTAATACGCCAAGAATACGATCCCTGTAAATAAAACCGCGAGCAGCGAACCCATGGCGACCAGTGTTTTGGCAGCATTGTTCGGTGCGGGCGCCTTGAAGTTGGGAATGGCATTGGAAATGGCTTCTACACCGGTGAGTGCCGAGCTTCCTGAAGAAAAAGCCTTAAGCAACAGGAATAGGCTGATCCCTGCAATCGGCGTGCCGAGAGGCGTATGCAGATTAGAAGGCACGCTGCCGGTCAAAATATGGAACACACCCAGACCGATCAGGATAAATAATGCAAGCACGAACAAATATACCGGATAGGCCAGGAAGGACGCCGATTCCGTAACCCCGCGCAGATTTAGAGTAGTAATAAGCAATACAAAAACAATGGCGATTACTACATTGTACGGATGCAGACTTGGAAAAGCCGAGGTAATTGCATCTGTTCCCGCCGAGACACTTACAGCTACCGTCAATATGTAGTCCACAAGCAGCGAGCCGCCAGCCACAAGCCCCGGATACTTCCCGAGGTTTTCCTTAGACACCACATAAGCTCCGCCACCATGGGGGTAAGCAAAAATAATTTGCCGGTAAGATAAGATCAGGGCCAGCAGCAGTACGAGAACCCCTGCCGCGATAGGGATAGAATACCAGAATGCCGCAGCACTGAGAGTCACTAGCACCAGCAGAATTTGTTCAGGACCGTAAGCGACTGAAGATAAGGCATCTGAAGAGAGGATTGCCAGTGCTTTGGTTTTGTTCAGTTTCTGTTCGCCCAGCTGTTCCGATTTCAGCGGCCGTCCAATTAGAAATCTTTTTACCGAAGACATCATCAACCTCACCCATCACTTTTTAAAGTTATATTACCCTTGAAAATAAATAATAATCTCAGTTCCTTATTATACACTTCTATGTCAATGACGGTTTCGCTTCTTTTCCGTTCAACAAAGAGGCCGCACGAAGGGGCTTCTCCGCATCATAAATAAGCCGCCTCAGTTATTTTCATAGCTGAAGCGGCTTATTTACAGGATGGTCTATTATTTTGTAAAGATGACCAGAGCCGTGTACTTGCTGTCCGAGCCAACACCGTGCACAGAATTTGTTGTTACAGCAGTGGGAACCACTTGATATTTGATATCAATAAGCTGTCCCTGTACCATTGCCGATATGAATTCATCAATCATATCACTAAGTTCCGTAATATTTTGAGCTTCAAATGCCTCAACAGCATAATATGCCATGAAATCACCTCCCATTATCAAATTTCGACACAAGGAATTATTTTCCTTCTTTTACTTTATTATTTTT
>NZ_LVWH01000064.1:0-3932 GCF_001909045.1 Paenibacillus sp. P3E
TAGGTAACCTGTTGCGTATAATATATATGTAATAGATTACTTATTTAATTGGAGGAGCTGAGTAAGTTGGATGATAAGGATGAACAGGCTTACATTTTGGGTGCTGTACTGACACTTGCCAACCGCCTTCAGGTACTGGGGGATAAATTGGACGATCAAATGACCATGAAGCAGTGGCTGCTGATTGCAGTCATTCTGAAGAGCGGTTCATCCTCCCCTACCTTAAGTGATGTTGCCGAGATGATCGGCAGCTCGCGGCAAAATGTTAAGAAGATGGCCCTTCTGCTTGAGAAGCAGGGGTTCGTTACGCTTACAAAAGATAACAAAGATGCCCGTATCCTCCGGCTGCAGTTGACCGGGAAATGTGGAACCTATTTTGCCGAAAGAAGCGAGCGGGAAGCACGTTTCATGGATTCACTATTCCAGTCATTCGATCACAGGCTAACCGAAGGCTTATTCTACGGCTTGATCCGGCTCACTGAGAACATTGCCCAAATGGAAGCAGACTTATCCGAAGACAGAGAGGTGTAGAACATATGGCCCTTTTATTGGTTATTCTGGCTGGCACTGCAGCTGCCCTGATTGTTTTTTTCAAGATTCCCTATTCCAAAACCAAAGCAGAATTCCGGAGGATTGCAGACAAGTACCTCTCCAAACCTTCCATCCCGAACGAAACGTTCACAAGCGAAGACTGGAAGCTGCTGCCTTCCCCTGTCCGGAAGTATTTTGAGACCAGCGGATTTACCGGCAAGCCGAAAATGTCCTCGATGAAAGCCGAATTTAACCAAGTAGACTTCATCCTGTCCCCCAGAAAACCTGCTATTTCCATAAAATATACACAGTACAACTTCGTTCAGCCTCCCGCCAGAATCGCTCTGATTGAGACGGCTATATACGGCATCCCTTTTCAGGGCCTTGATTCCTATGTAGCAGGTATCGGCAGTATGAAGGGCGTCCTGGGCAAGACATTCACACTCTTTAACCAGCTAGGCGAGGAGATGGATCAGGCGAGTCTGGTTACCTTTTTGTCGGAATCTCTCTGGGTGCCAAATGCCATAATTCAGGACTACATTACTTGGGTTCCTATTGACGATCATCATGTGCAGGCGACTATTTCGTGCTATGGGATTACAGCAAGCGGAATATTCAGCTTTAACGACCAGGGAGAATGCCAATCCTTTACAACGGACGACCGCACCGCCATTGGAATGGACGGCTCCAAGCAGCGTGTACGCTGGTCCGCCCTAATGAAGGATTACAAGTGGATTGACGGTATTAGACAACCTACACACCTGCAGGCTGTGTGGCATTATGACAGTGGAGATCTGGTCTATTTTGACAGCAGGAATCTTCGGGTGGAGTATCGTTGAACGTCCACTCTGCCACATCGAATCAAGCTAAAATGACAACCCATTTTTGCAGTTGCTTCCACTGTTGATATTTCAAAACCAACGTTGAATTCAGTTAAGGTATGATCGGCAGCAATAAATAAGAATCAAATTCATCCCCTGTATATAGAGTAACGTCTGCTTCCCAAATCCTGTCATCGGCCGTCTGAGTCAGCAGCGCGCAGCCGCTCTGATTCTGGCTACCAATTTCAAGGAGCAACCGATTTCCTTTAGCTACAACCATTGCGCTATCCCATATCTCAATTTCCAAGGGATAAACTCTTCCCGGAACAAGCTTCTGAACCTCATCGAAGGTGTAATAAGGCTTATACTCTGTCGATAATTCATCATCTGTTTTACGTAATGAAGCGCGCAGCCAGCCCTGACTAATGGGGAATTTCTCTGTCTGTGCTCCTGAGTTAACCACCTCATTTCCTTGTGGGTCAATATTCCGCAATGATACGAAAATGTCCATATCATCTGTAGTTGACGATGCCCACAAACGGAGCTTGATAGGCCCGAGGATCTCTGTTTCGATGTCAAATGGAGCGGTTTCAAATAGAACTCGCTTAGCGCTGTTTTCCTCTCTCGAAAATGCTTTCACCATAAAGGGATTTGCCCAGTGCTTGGATTCGTGATCCTTATCCCCTTCATAGCAAAGTTGACTCTTTGCTTGCACAGGCTCCACCGAAAGCAGCTTCGCACTTGCATCAAGGTAAAATCGAGTCCATTGGGTGCGCTTAAGCGGATACTCATTCTCGTAACGCCATGTGTAGCTATTGCCTCCGCGGGGAATGGCAAGCTTAACTTGTGGCTCTCTCGTTATACCGGTATCAATTCCCTTGAGCCAATAATCAAGGAATTTTTTTTGCAACTCACGACCTTGGGCGGTGTAAAATTCACCAACATGGCTGCCAATATGCACTTCAAGCCACTTGTGCTCCGATGCTGCATTCTGAAATCCCAGAAAGTTCCCCCGGGTATGCATTCCGGCGCTAAACCAGTTGCTAGCGGATAATAAAGGTACCTTTACTTTGCTCAGGTCAGCGAACCGATTTGTCCACGATGGATCACGTAGTGGATTATTTTTCACCATCTCCAGGAAATCCACGCGATTTGCTTGCAGTTGTTCCTCGGAAAGGTTTCCATCGGGATTGTATTGATGTGTCAAAACTCCGTTTTTCCACCAGAATGAAAGAAAACCGTTCGCCTGGATTCCACCCGGATAGCAGAATTCCGAATAATAATCTACTGTGCCCTCCCAAGGTATAATACAGGCTAGATGTGGAGGTTGTTCAGATGCCACAGCCCATTGACTCATGGCTAAATAGGAGATACCCAGCAGTCCGATTCGTCCGTTGCTCCAGGCTTGCGTTCCGGCCCATTCGATTGCATCATAATAATCCTTCTTCAAACCAACTGATAATATATCAAGCTTTCCTGGAGAATTACCGATACCACGTTCATCTACTCGCAACACAGCATACCCTTGCGGCACCCAAAATTCAGGATTTGGTGTCTCCCAGCCAAGTAAGGGCCCTTTATCCTGCGAATGAGTATATTCTATTGCAATAGTCGGGTTAACAGGAGCAAATTGTGAGAAATGCACATCCTTTCCATAAGGACACATCGTCATGATGACTGGAAAAACCCCGTCAGCATCAGGCTGGTAAAGATTAGCGGCGAGGTATTTCCCGTCTGTCATCGGAATCTGCACTTCCTTCCAGGTAAGCTCATAAAAGTGATTACTTCTTTCGTTAATGTCAATCGATAGTGGATTCATAGCTTTGCCTCCATTGGATAGTTTTTTTTGAAGTCAGTCAATTAATAAGCAGTGTGCTTCAGTATCCTGTTCAAGCGCATTGTGAACTTTCCCTAGATAATTCTAGGCTCTTATCTTCTTGCAAATGGATTCACTCCTTCTATCATTTATTATTTAGAAATATTAGTACACGTGTACTAAAGTAAGTGTATTCCTACGAGTGAACTTATTCAACTCTGATCTTTTTTGAGAAAAGCATTCTTGGCTGAGAGTACTCTGTAATTATCTCTTGAATCCTTCCGTATCCTTAATCTAGCTACTTATTTCCGCTTTTAGGACCCATTTATGATATAATGCTCTTGATTTAAAGTGCATTTCGCCAAACGCTATAAAGGAGATAGGTATGGATAATAATTTAAGAGATAAGATCCTTGAGACTTCAATTGAGTTATTTAACAAAAAAGGATATGCATATGTAACATTGAGGGACATTTCTGATGCGTTAAATATAAGTCCTGGTAATTTGACATACTATTTCAAAAAAAAACATGATCTTATGATTGGTGTTATGGCAATGCAGTATGAAGAATACAAAAACTTAAATTTCTCAGCAGACGTTTCCATTGAAGGACTGAATCAGCAGTTTTTAATCCTTAATGCATTCCGTAAAAAATATTTCTTTTATTTCTCAAGTTTTACAGAATTTCCTAAACTGTATCCTGAGATAGCTAAAATGCAAATTGAGGTCGTTAATGATTTCTATACACTTTTCATCAATACGT
>NZ_LVWH01000065.1:0-3798 GCF_001909045.1 Paenibacillus sp. P3E
AATAGATCTATTTTTAATTTTTCACTCGATCGCTCATTTTTTCTTTGAGAAGCATCCAAATAATAATTTTAAGAACTTATACTCAAGATTAATTATATATCCAATGGGCTTATTGGGTTTGATACATCTTGTTGGGTTAATGTATTTTTAGCAATAGATGTCGGTTTAAATAATTGCATATTACACTAATGGGCAGGATATTTCGGAGTAATTGAAGAAATATATTTGTAACAAACTTAATAGGAGTTTTCATATGATACTTGCAATTAAAGTAATTAGAGTTTTGCTATTCGTAATTGTAGTTTTGTTATTTGCTTCATCAATGCCCATCTTTGCAGGGATAACTTTACTTTGTATTTTGGGACTTTCGAAACTTCTTAATAAGCTTAGTAAATATGGGAGACGATCGGATCACTGACTCCTTACAGGATATGCAGTGGGTAATGTGGAGCGTGTAATGATTAGCGGTATGCATATCGCTGATATGGATCTCCTGGTTGCCAAGGCTGACGACAATAACGGGATTGATATTACGCTTTCGAGTACTGCAAATGATTTTGATTTCATTGAGCAATTTCCGGATTACATGGCCTTAAATGGATTAAACTTATGAGTCTAAGTAGGAATTAGACAACCTGATGGAAGCATATTGGTTACATAAAACCCTTATGAGGTGGATGAGACCGATGCTTCATAATCAAGAATTCAAAGTTTACATTATAACCAAGGGATCTGTCCTGAGGTTCTTAGTTATTGAAATCATCATTGGTACAATGACCTATTCTATAGCCATGAAGCTTTTCCATAATATCATCTTGGCGAGTGTAGGTGGGTGGGTAGGGACAGAAGGAATAAAGAGATTGTATGCTGTGAGTAAAATCATTGGGAAATAGAATTTTAATATGAATCAATCAAGACCGTCCGAGGATCAAGCGGTTTTGTTGTTTAACGAAAACGAATAATTAATATGAGAAAACTCAACATATGTCAGATTATCGACGAAGCCGTACTGAACTAAATTATCAATTGCAAACGATTTAGCAAGTTTTAAGGCTTGAATTTCATCCTCAAATATTCGTGAATTTGTTGAACAATGCTGTTTCGTAGATTTATTCTACGAGCGCTAATAACAAATCGTTAGAGATCAAAAAACCAGTCGCACCACCATTAGGCAATTTAATAAAATTTACAGTTTTTGATTTTTGAACAGCTGCTTCTAGAGAGGCATCAGGAAGAAGGTCATTGCCATCAATGTGTACCTCCAAAGATTCTTGAAATTCACCAGTTGTGATCTCTAACAATCATTTCGGTGGTAGTTAATTTAATAAGTGGTTTCAATTATAAATCAATCCTTATTTTTTTATTGTGAATTCTTTCGGGTTTCAATTGTTATAGTTCCAACTACGGATTCTCAATGTTCTAGCTTTTAATGACAAAGAAGTGTTGTTTTCAAAAATTGTATTTACACATTGTTACAATACTAATAAATTAGATGTATCGGAAGCACCGAGCGTGCAGTCCGAAAGCATCGGCAAAAGCCCGTCAACCTTAACTGGTCGGCGGACTTCTTTTGTTTATATGACAAACTCCGTAAATACAGGACTCCGCTAATTTTGGTATTGAACATCAATACATTTCACGTTTGTTATTTGACTAGACCCAAATCTAGTTGCATAACTTAAATTACGCCCTCTCCTCCAATAGCAGTTGCTGTGAATGCTATGGGTCCAAATAGATTTATAGGCAAGTTGCTATCATTTTGGATTACCAATTCATAGTTGTGGATTCCAAGATAAGGACCATCAACCCATAGAACATTTATTTGAATATCAGTAGTTGTAGTAAAACGATAAAAGGATCTATAAATATCGACTCCAGCACGCCGGATAATAACAAAAAATTGACTATTAGCAAGTGCAGTAAGACTAAAACTACCATTTAACTCGACTCTACTGGAGAAAGAGGCAGGATTAGCAGGACTAATATTTACTTGTGCTGTGGCTAGACCCGCTCCAGCTCCAGGAATCCCAACAACCGTTGTAGTAATTGTAAGCGGGTCTAACGGAATTTTTGCCTGTGAACCGTAACTAATAATTGTCGCCATTTTTCATCACTCCATTTCAAGGTTATACGTTATTATATTGTGAATCCGCAATTATAGATTGGACATCATTCCTGATGATTATATACATTTATGTTGTTTGCTTGATCATATAAACCCAGATAGTAGCGAGGTAATATAAAAAACTTTTCCAAAAGATGCTGTTCTGAGAATCTGATTACTCTTAACTTGACTAGTTATATTTGCAGTAATTGGGCTTGTGCCTTCAGCATAAGTAATTATCCGATATCTTTAAGCAATTCTTTAAAGTTATTACGTACATTACCAACAGCCGAAGGGACTTTATAAGCTCTCATTTTTAAAGGATCGTAAGGTTTCAGCAGTTTTAATAAGGATTCAACATCGTCATTGTCTCTCTGTTGGCCCCGTCCTTTTTCCATTCATTAAATCCGCCTGCCTTAATAATGTAGCGTTATGTTTCTTGACAAAAATCTTTTAAGTTTTCCCGTTGATTAAATACAGTTGCACTAGGGAATGTTCATTTATTGACCTAAAGCCCTTGTGTTTGATCAAATTCCGCTTCTTTCTTATGCGATTCCTATTCTCGCCTATGTCATACCTATAAACACACATTTCACCCAGCTCAACAATAAGTGTAAATTAGTATGTGAAAAATAATACGTATATTTATGTTTCAAAGCACGATATACTGGAATCACCAAAGATTGTGATGGGAACGGAAGAAATATACAGCAGGCGAAATTATCATATCTTCTTATGCATTGGGGAGTTGTTTTTTTGGATAAAATAATTAACTTTGTACAAGACTTCAATAAACTTGAAGAACGGATCAATGCATTTATTAACGACGATTCATGTATTGAGTATGTAGAAGGATCAGAAGAAGTGGTGATTGGTGGAGCATATGCGTGGTCAAAATTAAAACTGGCAGATAGCAGCAAACAAGAGTACATAGATGCAGAATACGTAGAATTAGCAGAAAGGGTACGCACAGTACTGAAAAACGAACATAGTCCCAACATCGAAAAGTTTGAGCGAAGTTATGAGCTAGTAATAAACTATATAAATCAAGATACTTTACTTTGGGTACCTGGTTTAAAAATGTTATTGAGAGTATGAAATCTGAATTAAATTTGCAGCAATATTTTCTTAATGAGTTTGAATGATATTTCTTTATTGGCTCGTCATCCTTAAACGGTCGATGGGCTTTTTCTAGTAATACGATAAACTCCGTAAAAACTGGACTCCGTAACATGTCGGATTTGGTCCAGTTACTTATTCTAACCTATGCATGTAGCATGGGCTCTAGGTGTACAATCTCCTTATCCTCTCCGTTTATGAATTGGCCGGCTACTCCCCGGAATGCTTGTTTGTGGAGCAAAGATGTCCCGAATTCAATTATCCCAACTGTCCGCAGCTTACCGGACGCACCCGACGGAACCGAAGCAAGCCACCCAAATTCCAGCTTACGATAGCCTGTTATATACACCTCTGCATAGGTCCAGTTGATTACCTTTTGTCAAGCACGGGAGCGGCGACCAGTCTCATACAGGCTGTTCTTAATCGGTAATGTGGCTTTGGAATAAAGTTCGATAATTAATAATAAAGTTTGTTACAATTACGTCGACAGGGTGGATTATGACAATTCAGCAATCGGGCCATTTTGTGTGAAATTTAGGAGTGAAGAAATGAATGATTTTCTTACAGCATTAACT
>NZ_LVWH01000066.1:0-3792 GCF_001909045.1 Paenibacillus sp. P3E
TTCCTTAACTGATCTAAATTTCTTTTATCATATAATTTCTCATCGCACACAAAATATGATGAGAATGCAGGAAAATAAGAATTATGACCAAAATGAATTAAATAGCTACGGTATGCGTTCTTCAATTCCTGAAATGTTATCTCATGCTTCATATAACTTGACCCAGCATTCTCGGATTGGAAGATTGCATTGATCACTTTCTTATTTTCATCAAACCCATACACCAAAATCGAATGACTAGAATGATTTTTTTTATACTCTTCCCGCATCTTTATTTCATAGCAATCAATTGATAAAATCACCGGTTTACGATTTTTAAGACAACTCATAACCTCTTCAATAACACAATTCAGTCCGGATTTCATATCAACCTCAATACCTTCTTGAGAAACAAGTTCCTCGAAACCAATATTAGATTTAATCTTACAACTTAGACTTTTACTTTCTTCTGTAAATTCATATCTAAATATATCTGTATAAATAAAACTCAATATATCCCTGTTAAAGTGTTCAGCTACAGCGAAGAATGCACTGTAAAAGCAGTCTTGATAAAAGAAATCATTAAAGGGTTGAATTTTACCAAGAATAATTTGATCTGGATTAGCGGAATAGTCTACAATTTTTGTTACGTCGTTGATAAAATCATTTGATAATTGCTGCATATCTTCTTGCTTAAAAATGTTCTTATTATAGGAGAATGTTACCTGTAGTGCATCGTCTTTGATATAACTAGAAATGTCCAAAATAAACACTTTGTCTGATTCTTTACTTACTGAGTCACCGTAATCATATTCCGATGGCATGAATAAATCCGAATCAAAATCACCGTCGAACTGTCCCAGATAATTAAAGTTAATTTCAGGAGTTATCTCTATTGCATTAGTGTTATGTTTATTTTTTTCTTCAGCAAATCTGATGTTTTTTTTCACTGATTGTAACAATCCCCCAACATCCTCTATGTTCTCACATGACACCATTACAGGATATTGTATGGTAAACCAGCCAATCGTTCGAGTTACATCAAGTTCGTCTAAGATATCCCTTCCGTGCCCCTCTAAGTTAATTAAAAACCGCTTGCTGCCGGTCATTTTGTTTAAGGCAGTCGTTAGTGCTGCGAGCAGGATTTCATGTGGCTTTGTTTCAAAAATATCGTTCATAGATCGGAGGATTTCTCGTGTATAACGTTGATCTAAACAAAACGAGATTACAGCATGGTCAAATCCTGTATTCGCAAAAAGTTGCCCCGTTTCTCTAGCATTTACGAACAAGAAGATATCCTTAAATAAATATTCGTTTGATTTTTCTCCTTTTACTGACATTTTATTAACAGAAGAAGACCACTTTTGAAACGAATCGGTTTTTGGTGGTAAAGATATGGTCTCTCCATTAACAGAGTGTGTATAAGCACTTGTAAAATCATTCAAGAAAATTCTCCATGAAACTCCATCAATGACTAGATGATGAATCGTGATAAAAAGGTGATCTCCGAAGAGAGTTTTAATTAATGCTATTTGAATCAGAGGACCCTTTATCAAGTCTTGGGATGCATGCAACTTGTTAGTAACGTTACGAATCTCATTTTGAATTAGTTCTGCCTTATCCAAATGCATCATATCTACCATAGAGAATGCAAATAACCTATCTTCGATACCTCTATTATATTGTGAGATCCAACCTTCCTTTTCATCAAATACCATACGTAATGCATCGTGATGTTTTACAATTTCTGTAATTGATTTTATAACATGTTCTTTCTCAAAATTACTTTTCGCCTTAACTATAATAGCTTGATTCCAATGATGATTGCACTTAAAACCCTTGTTAAAAAACCACCTCTGAATGGGTAGCAATTCAACATTACCCTCTACCAACGATTGATCAATCGTCCGGTTATGCATTCTCATAACCTCGGCAATTTTTTTTAAGGGCGACATCGAATATACGTCCTTTACCTCTAGGGATCGATTATATTTTTGTAAACGAGATACAATTTGAATAGCTCGTATAGAATCCCCGCCTAGTTCAAAAAAATTATTGTTTAAGTCTAAATTTGATATCCCGAACACTTCAGAATATGCTTGACAAATGATATGTTCCTCTAAAGTTACGGGCAGTTTGACTACACGACTATTTTCATCCCGTTTAGGCTCCGGCAAACCATTTTTATCTGCTTTGCCATTGGGAGAAAGCGGGATTTTGTTTATCTTCGTAAAGCTGCTAGGTATCATATAAACTGGTAGCCACTCGGACAAAAACTCTCTGAGCATATTGAAAGGGATTTCTTTTTCAGCCACATAATACGCGCATAACATTTTTTTTCCTGATGCATCATTTCTGACTGTAACAATTGAATCCGCTACTTCAGAATATTTTTGGAGATGGCATGTTATTTCGCTTAATTCAATCCTATAGCCATTCAATTTAACTTGGTCATCAATTCTGTCAATATATTCAATACTTCCATCAGGAAGCCATCTGACAAGATCACCCGTTCGATACATCCTCATCTCTCTAAAAAATGGATTGAAACGAAATTTATCGGCTGTAAGTTCATCATCATTTATATATCCTCTTGCAAGTCCCGCACCTGAAATGCATAACTCTCCAGGAACGCCAATTGGTAACAAATTGGAGTATTCATTCAAAATTACGATGTGATTGTTAGATATTGGTTTACCAATGCTAGTAACATTACCTTCACTCATAGAAAAGTTCGCGGTAGTGCCAATAGTATTTTCAGTAGGTCCATATTCGTTAACTAATATCAGATTGGGGTTGAGTTGAGAGCTACTGTTAACTAAACTTTTGTCTGTTTTTTCGGCAGCAAGTGTGACGATACGAAGAGTTTTGATATCCTCTTTATTGGATGCATCAATGATTAACCTATATAATGAGGGTACAAAACTACTGCACGTAATTCCATAGTTTATTATTGACTGCTTGATCAAGTTCACGTTTTTCGAATGATCGCTATTAAGTAAAACAAGCTTCCCCCCTGACAATAAACAGGAATATAAAATCGCTCCAAAACCGTCAAACGCGACGGATAATAGTTGTAATGCCACATCACGATCACTGAAATCATAGGCTTTAATCCTCCAAGATATATAGTTGACTAAACTTCCATGTTCAACCATAACACCTTTAGGGCGGCCTGTAGAACCCGATGTAAAGATGGTATACACCAGATCATTATCGGAGTTAATGTTTGATAAATTTGCTACATCTTCATTTGTATATATCATTTCATCTATATTGATTCGGAAGCAAGAGAGCATGTTTATCTGAAAATCAGAGCGAGAGATTAGTCCAGCCGCATTCGCCTGTAAAAGCATATGGTTAATTCTTTCATCAGGATATTCTGTATCAATTGGTAAATAGGCTGCGCCTGACTTTAATATTCCAAAGATACTGATGATAAAATCTATAGACCGATCTAATACTATTGCCACAACTCTCCCTTTAGTAACCATATTTTTTCTTAATAGATTTGCAAGTGAATTTGCTTTTTTATTAAGTTGATTATAGGTAATTTCCTCTTCTCCACAAACAACTGCAACATGATCAGGGGTCTTTGCAACTTGTTGCTCGAACCACTCGTGTATTGTGAATGAAGGGTTGCGAGTTACAACATCGTTGAACTGGGTCAATATTTGATCCTTTTCAATTTGAGAAATGAATTCGATTTCACCTATGTTGATTTCCGGGTTGTTGAATATCTGCTGCATTATAACCTCAAAATGTTTGCACATATTTGAAATTGTTTCTTTCTCAAATAAACTTGTGCGATAC
>NZ_LVWH01000067.1:0-3470 GCF_001909045.1 Paenibacillus sp. P3E
GAGTAACAGTTTTTATAAGTTTCTTTACAACCCTAACAACAAGATTGTCATATTACTTGAACTTACATCAATGCTTTAATTTTTTACCTTGAATAACGCTATTCCGTTACAAGAAACAGGTCGATTATGGTCAGATACAACCATGATTGAACTGTTTTTCGTTATTTTCGTCTTCTTGTAGATGTTGCGAAGTGGTGCCGGAAACCAGACGCTTGCCAATATCTCGAAGGCGGAAGCAATATCCTGGTGAATGCAATTGATACGGCATCGTATGGAATGGCAGGGACAATTACGGATTGGACCATGGGACCGAAACCGGTAGGGGATGTTGACCCGACCGATAATCCGTACGGAAAGAATGCAGGACAATTGGCGGGGAACCTCATCAGCATAGGCCTACCGTTGAAGTATTTGAACAGTGTAAAAACCTCAGGTGCAGTGGGGAACTTCTCCCCCACCTTAATGAAGTCAGTGGTAGCGGTAGCCATCAGCGGGACCGTGGGCGAAGCGATGGACGCGTTCAATGATTTCAGGGATGATGGAAAGCAAAGTTTGGGTGAGCGCATAGCAACTGTTGGATTCAATACCGTTATTGCTGGTGCGGGAGATCTAATGATTACAGCAGGAAGTAAAGTGGCTGCCAGTACGATGAGGTTTGTGCGAGGGAAGCTGCCAGATATCAAGGTGGAAAAGATTGAGGGAGCAGGAAAAACCAAAGCGGAAATCGAAGCTAAAGCAAAGGAGATAGAGGAGACCCGTATTGAGGGGATGGGACAAACTGGTGATTTAAAATATGCTGAATCTGGGGGGAGAAATATACTCCCAGAGCAATTCTTTAAAGAAGAAGCAATTGCTGAGGAGATGTATGAGAAATTCAGGAATTTAGGGACGAGAGATGTAGAAGCTATCGCAAAAAATACTGGCTTTCCTCTTAGCATGGTTCAAAGGATCAAAGATCATGTTTTTAATTACACACATATTAAAGATCATGGTATTGGGAAGTTTGATCCTGACTATGAACTAGCACAAGCTTGGGAAAGATTAATGAATGGGAAGTATGTAGATTCTGATATACAATTATTGCATCATGAAATTTTTGAATCGAAATTTGAAGGTATATTTAAGACTAATTATAGAACAGCTCATGATAAAACAATAGAATCAGGGAGAACATGGGATTGGGAAAAGAATTATGAGGAGTGAGATTTAATGGCAGTTTTTGTGATAATGTTGAAGGAGTACGAGGACGAGGAAAGAGTTGTATACCTTTATGGACCAAATGAAGAAACAATGGGGAAAATTGAATACGATAAAAAAAATGGTGTTATAAATCAACTCTCTCCAATTGATTCTGACAGTTATGCTGATGATTTCTTTTTTAAAAGAGCTGGAAGAAGACTGGCGAGAATGATTATTAAAGAAAATAACAACTTTGTTGAGAGGACAACTATTGAATCTTAATAGAGTATATGAAATTTCCTGTCTATAACTCCAACAACAAAATCATACAATAAAACCAAATTAACCAAACACTAAACAATTCAAATATTTGATAAACTTTCAAAAAAGTTCTTTCCAACTTGAACTATAGAGTAGGAAAGAGCTTTTTCTGCGTGTAGAAATTAAGCTAAGGAGCTGAATGAATGGCAAAACGAGAACTGGAAGTTAAACAGGTAGGACTGATGCACACACAAGCAGCATACAAGCAACTGATGGGAGAAACACACAGTTACTATCGGCAATCAAGGGAATTTTGTGAGCAAGCATCAGAGTAAAATGGGTCAGAACGTCCAGACATTCAAGTCAGAAGTGAAATCAAGCAGTGGTTAGAACAAGTAGAGTAGTGCCTACTTTAAGCAACCGGCGTTGAAGGCATGTGACTACGATCCGTCGAGTACGACCAGCAGTGTGCCTCTGTTGGAAACGGAAGAATATTCACTTCTGCTGCAGATGTCGAGGATGGAAGGGACGAAGGGGGATTGGGCGAAACAGCAATTGGCGCTGATGAAGCCACAGGCCACGATAGGACCGTCTGACCCGACTAAGCAGGTGTCGTATGAAGAGATTTTAAACCGGGACAACCCTGAGGTAATGAAACGGCTGAAAGAGACGTATTGGTCTACCCTGTCGACAGAGGAGCAGGACCGGATCTATGCAGAGACCAAAGCTTATTACGAAAAGCAGGAGAAGGAAGCGGCAGACAAAAACCGTCTGCTGCGAAGTGGTGTTGGAAACCAGACGCTTGCCAATATTCTAGAAGGTGGAAGTAATATCCTGGTGAATGCAATCGATACGGCATCGTATGGGATGGCAGGGACAATTACGGATTGGACCATGGGACCGAAACCGGCAGGCTATGTTGACCCGACGGATAATCCTTACGGGAAGAAGGCCGGGCAGTTTCTGGGAACGGTGGTCAGTATAGGTCTGCCTGTAAAGTATTTAAATGCAATAAAAACCGGGGGAGCGGTGGGTAGATTTTCGCCAACCTTATTAAGATCGATGGTAGCTGGAGCGGTTAGCGAGACCGTGGGCGAAGCGATGGACGCGTTCAATGATTTCAGGGATGATGGAAAGCAAAGCCTGGGTGAGCGAATAGCGGCTGTGGGAATCAATACCGTTACTGCTGGTGCGGGAGATCTAATGATTTCAGCAGGAAGTAAAGTGGCTGCCAGTGCGATGCGGTTTGTGCATGAGAAGCTGCCGGATATCAAGGTGGAAAAGGTTGATGAAGCAGGAAGAACCAAAGCGGAAATCGAAGCTAAAGCAAAGGAGATAGAGGAAACTCGTACTGAGGGGACGGATGAAGGTAACAAACCTAACCTTTATGATAAGGATGGAAATTATACGAGCGGTAGAACTCAGAAGGAATTGGATGACTTAGCTCGAGATCCAGCAAGTAATGAGAAAATAGAACCTAAAAATATAAGGGAAAGGGAAGTTGGATTAGCAGTAGAAGAAAGAGGTCAATTAGGAAAGCTAATACGTGATCCTCAAGCAGAAAATGGAGCAGAGTTTATTGATACTTCTTCAGGTTTAAAGTGGGACGTGAAAAGCTTTGAATCATACCCAAGTGGTGACAATGGAGTTCCTATAACAAATCCCCAAAAGGGTGCTTTACTATCAAACAAGGTATGAAAAAGCTACAAAAAGAATTTGATAATGGGAATAACGTAGCCTAAGCATATTGAACAACTCAAGAAAGCAATTGATGAAGAAGGAATAACAGATAAAATAATATGGTATCCTTAAGGGGTGGGAAAATGGAAGGAAATCTTAATAGGAAGTTTGATTTGCATAAAAAGTGGGTTGGGACAATTGGTAAAGAAGGCGAAATGTTAAAGTTAGATGAAGTGGACTTAAGAAGTTTTGATTTATCCGATATATTACTTGAACAAGCATATTTAATAGAGTGTACTTTTGATGATCTCAAACTGGAAAACATCGATTTTCACACATCATTATTAGCT
>NZ_LVWH01000068.1:0-3441 GCF_001909045.1 Paenibacillus sp. P3E
CTTTATTATTGATTTGTTTTTTTCAAGTACAAAATATTCCCTTATTCTGATAGACTACCTCCAGAACATCTCTTGGGGGATTTTATGAAGAATAGAATTGCTTTATCAATGATCTTGTCGGTTTTATTGATCTTGCTTCCTGTTATCGCCAATGCACATCCGGGTAGAACAGATTCAAATGGTGGTCATTACTGCCGTACCAATTGTGCAAAATGGGGACTGGAAAACGGTGAATACTACTACCACAATGGCGGAGGTTCTAAATCAGCTCCGGCTGCCACTGCCAAACCAACAGCCAAACCAGTTATAAAACCGACCGCAAAGCCTACAACCAAACCAACTACAACACCAGCTCCTACTTTGATCGTGCCTAAAAAACAAAATGTCGGCACTCTGCAGGTTTACTTTTTCGATGTTGGACAAGGTGACTCCACCTTGATCCGAACGCCAAACAATCAGTACGTCCTAATCGACGGTGGCAACAATGATCAAGGAAAGAATGTTGTAAAGTATTTAAATGCTTTGGGAGTAAAGACGCTTGATGCCATGGTGGCTACTCATCCCGACGCAGATCATATTGGTGGATTGGATGATGTTCTAAAGGCCCTCAATGTGAAGTCTGTTTATGCACCGAAGGTGTCTCATACCACGCAAACCTATAAGGATTTCCTGACAGCAGTTAAAAATGAAGGGCGCACTATAAAAGCAGTGACTAAGGGAGTTACTATTCCTTTGACGGGTGTAGAAGCAAATTTCCTTGCGCCCGTTAATACCTATGGTGATGATCTTAACGATTGGAGCGCAGTTCTAAAGGTTACTTATAAAAATAAGTCCTTCTTATTCACCGGAGATGCTGAACTGAAGTCTGAAAATGATATGCTTGCGGATGGTAAGAGTTTGAAAGCCGATGTACTAAAGGTCGGCCATCATGGCTCCAGCAGCTCAACCAGCAAAGCCTTTCTCGATGCTGTCAAACCAACCCTCGCCATTATAAGCGTCGGGAAAAACAATTATGGTCATCCGGATTCAGGCATATTGACAAGGCTAAAAAGCGCGAATGCTTCAGTTTTGCGAACTGATCAAAAGGGAACTATTACTGCAATTAGTGATGGAAATAAAATACGACTACCAAGGGGGCAAGTAAATGAGGAAGGGAATTATTGATCGCTTCGAGGGTGAGTATGCAGTCATTGAATTTGATGGTAAAACGGAAGATATCCTAAAATCAGAATTACCTGCAGAGGTAAAGACTGGAGACACCCTTATTTTCGAGGACGGCAAGGTCATAATAGATACTGAGGATACGGACTCACGGAAAGAGGAAATTGATAGTTTAATGGACGAATTGTTTGAAGAATAATAAAAATGCCCCGGTCACTTCGGGGGCCACTGAAAAACCAGCCTTTCATGGTTCAAACACGATCATGTATCAAAAAGACGACGTCCATTCTGTTACTTCCGAATGGAGCGTCGTCTTTTTTTCTCCCTGTTCGCCTTACATGGCCGTTGTTTACTCCATAAGTTTCAATATTCGTTTTAAATTAACGGTGAATATCGCCATGGACCCTGAATTTCCATGCCAATTAAACCCGAGGAGGACGCAACGTCGTACCCGTGTCTGTGTTTAAGTTCGCTGTTTTTTGCTTCAATCTTATACCGTTCTTTAGCCTTGGATTTAAAGGCCTCACTTTCCTGAAACGCAGCTTGTTTTAAATGCTCATGGCTCTTTATGCTCACCGAATACGTTTTGCTTTTTGCACCTTCCGTATAACACCCTTCTCTCATCGGGCACTTTTTGCACCGTTCAACATCAAAGTAATAGGTGTGCTTCTGGTTTTTCCCTTGACCTTTTTTGCCCTGACGTGCCCTGCGGATCGCCAGATGTCCGGCTTTGCATACGTACATTCCTGCATCTTTGTTAAACTCAAACTCATCTTCCTTCGCGCGGGCACCTTGCGTAATCATTGGATTTAACTTCGATATCAGCTCAATTTCATGTTTCATGCTGTAGGCGATGTTGTCTTTTTCAGAATAGGCGGTGTCTCCAATGACGGTGTCTACAATCATTCCAGCTTCTTTGCTTTTTTCAATCAAGGTTTGCAATTCTTTCCCGTCACTCTTTTCCCCTATGGTAATCGTTGCCGCCGTAATGATTCGTTCTTCGCTCATCGCGATATGAGTTTTGTATCCGAAAAAGGAGGAGTCCGCCGTTTTATGGCCCACTTTGGCATCCGCATCCGTAGATGTTTGTAGATGCTCCAAATCATCAGCAATGCTTTCTTTCAATAGATTCAATGGCTCAGTCACCTTAGGTAGTCCCGTAAAACGCCCGTCCTGCTCAATTACTGCGACAAGCTGCTGGCAGTATCGCACCTCATCCTCAATGACATCGGTAGTCACTTTGACCGGAAAGGCGGTCTTCATGGATTCATCCAGTGTAATGCAGCCACTTCGCTGCCATTGGTCACGCGGTACCCGACCACAGTCGCCCCGTTCTCCGCTGCCAACTCCAACTCATCTACAAGCAGCCCGGATTCTTTAAAGCGCTCGGGCTGGCCTGCCATATCTACAGCTTTGTTCGGCAGCCCCCACTCCGCTTGATACGGCACAAGCACGCGGCCTGATACCGACAGGACACGCGACTTGGCGACCGCCTTCAGTTCAACATACGCGCCGGGTCTATTCCGTTGTATCGACATTCACTACTTCCTCCTTTGTTGTCAGGCCTAAATAGTCCTGCACTTTCTGATTGACTTCTTCCTATGAGAGCAGGGCCTCATCTGTACAATCAAAAAGAGCGCCGGCAATTTCAAAGCGTTCCCGCTTCAAAACCACTGCGCTCTCTATCCATTCCTTTTTACTTCGCTTGTTTAGGTCATCTGGAACAACAGCATCAGTAGGCTGGCGAATCTGTTTTTTTAGGCTCATATTAAACAATCCTCCCTTTTTCTGAACAAAAGAAAAACCGCCTATCCTTGGGCGGTTAATTCTGTACTTCACAAAAATATCTTTGATAGTACATCATTGTGTTTACGACGAAAGCTGAAAGTCAAACCTCAGTCATTTGGTTTAATAGTTTTGATTAATCCAATTGTGATCCCTTGTGCTATTGCCACTATTATTGGTATGAACAAATCCCATAAACCCCAATCCCATCCAAAACTAATCCAGCCTCCAGAACTAGGGGTATAATAGCCATAGAAAATAAAAGCTCCTCCAGGTACTACAGATAAAAGTACCCAGATTACTATTACTCGTTTTTTATATTTTGATGTAATGAATAGAAATACTACAACACATAGTAGAAAAAGCATTATTCCATCAAATAAACTAAATTCAATATTGAACATTGAACTGTTCAACATTTCACCAATAGATAAATAAAAAATCAAAATAAACAGAAGGCCCAAAAACCACAAAAAATATTACACCACCTTTAAT
>NZ_LVWH01000069.1:0-3346 GCF_001909045.1 Paenibacillus sp. P3E
CAGTAATTGGATTACCTGTTTTATTAAATTTATTATTTGTGGTGAAATTGCACCTCTGCATTTGCACAAAAGGTTAATCCACAGAACCGATAAAAGGCGCGTTTCCCCTCATTATAAAGGGAAACACGCCTTTTTCATTTTCATGAATCTCTTAGTGATTAAAGAACAGACAGTGTGAAGCGGAAGCTGTAAGGACGGTTGGCCGGCAGGGTGAACTCATCGTGCGTTGGAGCACCCCAGCTGTCATCTCCGCCGACACCCATTTGTTTGTAATTGACTCGCAGTACGCTTTTGGTGGAAGGAGCCAATTTGTAGGTATGATCGCTGGCTTCCAGCTCTTCAGGTGTCCAAGGGAGCGCATTGATTTCCATCGGCAAGGTGCTCTCCACATGAAATCCGTTGCCGGTTGCACTCTCAGTAAGGGAAGCAAAGCGAACTCCAGTTTTGTTGCCGCACTCCTGTGGTTTGAGGTAATTAACGAACTGATCTTTTACCTTCCCTGTGTAACGTCCTAGCTTGGCACCTGTCTGACGGTCCCAATAGTTCTCATGCGGGCCTTTGCCGTACCAGGAGATCGTATCCAGCTCCCCGTCCAGTTCAAAGAGCAATCCGAATTCGGGGATTTCCGGCAATGTATCGCTTCCTGGATTCAGCTCCTGTGAAATATCCACCGTTCCGTCCGGTGTAATCTTATATTGCAGCAGCAAGGTGGAAGCGGGCTCAGTACCCAGCAGGTAGTTCACTGTCACTGTGCAAAGACTATCATCTGCAGAATAAGAGAAGCCGGTAAGTGTTCTGTTATAAGAGACATCCTTCCATACCGCACAGCGTTTATCGAGTCCGTTACCCAGATCGTTGTCCGTCACCGCTCTCCAGAAATTCGGTCTTACCGGTGCAAGCAAGCGTTCTTTGCCGGAAGAAGTATAAGAGAACAGGTCACCTGTTGTAGTATTGAAGGCTAGAGCAAAGCTATCTCCCTGAACGGTAAGCTGATCCGTCGGCTCCGTGATGCGCAAGGTACTTCCAGCAGTGGAAGTATACACAGAGGGGCTTACTTCGACATGCGGCGACAATATAAATTGTTCCCAGGCAACCTCATGTCCTGCTTCAGACCATGCTGTAGCGGCAGGCTGCGTGAAGGACAGAGTCAATACTGCTTCTTGATCGTTCACAAATGTGCTCTGGTCGTAAGGAATGGTGCATTCAGCCGTTCTCCCTGGTTCAGCAGAGACCTGCATTACACCTTCCTGAACAACTGCACCACCCAAGGCTACTGTCCATTTCAACTCATACTCAGCGATGTTCGTAAACAGGTAGTTGTTGCGGATTTCAAAACGGCCTTGAGCCAGATCGGCAGCGGTTATTTTCAAATTCTGATAGCACTTCTTAACCTCAAGCAGTTTAGGTGTAACGGTACGGTCAGCGAAGAGCAGCCCATTGCCGCTGAAATTACCGTCATGAGGCGTTTCTCCAAAATCTCCACCATAGGCCAGATAGGAAGTGCCTTCGGCTGTAGTCGTGCGGATAGCCTGATCAACCCAATCCCAGATGAATCCGCCCTGAATGATATCATATTGATCGAACAGCTCTGTGTATAAATGCAGACCTCCGCATGAGTTGCCCATCGCATGGCTGTATTCGCAGAGGATGTAAGGCTTTTTCGGATCATTCTTCGCATATTCCACAACTTCCCGCGGCTTGATGTACATTGTGGATTCAATATCGCTTGCCGCGTCCGACGGCCGGTAATGGAAGATGCCTTCATAATGAACGATCCGGCTCGGATCCGCTTCACGCAGATAATCATGCATCGCGATAAAGTTATCGCCTCCGAAGGACTCATTGCCAAGCGACCAGATGATCACGGATGGATGGTTCTTGTCTCTTTGCATCATGGAATTGCAGCGGTCAAGTACATTGGCACGCCATTCGGGTCTGCTGGCAGGAACGTTGCCGTCATTCAGCTCTTTTTGACCATATTGCCAGGAACCGTGCGTCTCCAGGTTTGTCTCATCGATTACGTAGAGTCCATATTCATCACACAGCTCATACCAGAGCGACTGATTCGGATAATGCGAGGTTCGAACGGCGTTGATATTATGAGCCTTCATCAGCTCAATATCACGAATCATATCTTCTTTGCCGAGTGCGCGTCCGGTCTCACAGGAGAACTCATGGCGGTTCGTACCCTTGAAGACGATCCGTTGTCCGTTAATCTTCATCAGGCCGTCCTTAATTTCGAAGGTGCGGAAGCCAACCTTAGTGCTGACCGCTTCCTGCAATACACCCTGTTCATTCTTTAAAGAAAGGACAAGAGTATATAGATTCGGCTTTTCAGCGCTCCATTTATCAGGTCCGACTACTGCAGCCCCGAGCTTCAGCTGCTGCAATTCACCATCGCCAAAGGAAACGCCTGCAGATACAGGAGCGGCCCACACGTTCTTGCCAGCACCGTCATACAGCTGGATTTCAACCGTACAGGTGCCTGCTTCCGTATTAAAATAATTCTCCACCTTCACATCCACGCTGAGTTCCGCATTGGTGTACTGCTCATCCAAGTCGGTGTGCACGAAGAAGTCGGCAATGTGTACAGGAGGGGCCGTATACAGATAGACATCACGGAAAATACCGCTGAGCCGCCAGAAATCCTGATCCTCCAGCCAGCTGGCATCACACCAGCGGTAGACTTCAACCGCCAGCGTATTCTCCCCTTCTTGCAGGTAGGCCGTAATATCGTATTCGGAAGGTGTAAAGGTATCTTCCCCATAACCTGCGAGCTCACCATTCACCCATACATAAAAAGCAGACTCAACGCCCTGGAAGCTGATATACACCGGCTGGCCCGCCCAATCCTCCGGCACTGTAAAGGTACGGATGTAGGAGCCTACAGGATTGTACTTCGTTGGGGCAAAAGGAGGCTTCAAATCCGGCTCGGATACCACCCACGGATAACGGACATTCGTATATTGAGGGTAGTCATAACCCTGAAACTGCCAATGGGAAGGGACGGGAATTTCGGCCCAGCTGCTGCTGTCATAATCTGTTGAATAAAAGTCTTTGATGCGCTTCTCAGGTGTCTCTGCAAAAGCAAACTTCCAGTTTCCGTTCAGCAGGTGATAATTAGGTGAAGCTGCCCGTTCACCCTTGAGCGCCTCGGAGATACTTGGATATGAGATCATGGAAGCATGCGCATCCAGGCGGTTCAGCTGAAAAATCTCCGGGTTGTTATTCCATTCCGGGTATCCATTTGCAGGGGGCTCATAGGTAAATTTGTTGCGCACATTAACATCTCCTTATATTATTATATTCATATTATAAAATGCCAACACTTCAAGATATATAAAAG
>NZ_LVWH01000070.1:0-100796 GCF_001909045.1 Paenibacillus sp. P3E
CTATTAATTGTATGGTCTAAAAGTATGAATTTATGAGATTATATGTAAGTTGGTGAAAACAAGAAAGGGGGCGATAGTTATAAGCATTAACACGGCTATGAATGCTTTTTCCAAAAGTAAGAAAGAAAAGCTGGTCATGACACCATTATCATTAGTCACAGCGGTCTGTTTTTTTATCATCGTATTAAATGGGTGAATACCACTTTCCAGGAGCCAAACGTTTCAAAGGAGCGGAACAATATCCAATACATAAAATCGTTTTTCGAAGATGAGATTTATTATTTTGAAGTAGATGATGAACAGACTTACCGGCAGATCGTTGCGAGACAAGGAGGCGCCTTCGAAATTTCGGGTAGCCCCGATTTTTTCTTAACGGACCAGGCTGTGGAGATGTTGGAAGAGGATATTTCTATTGAACGGGCTGAATTTGAAAAGGTTTGGATCACGGCTATGGCTTCCTATCAGGAAGAGTGGACCCGGATGAAGCAGAGATATTCAACAGGGCAGCATGTAGCTGGTTCAGTTATGTTTTTTTCGATCCATGGTATTCATATTGCCTTATCTGACGGGGGATTTGCAGTCACAGCTTATGAAGCGGTTCGTTCCCGGGTCGATCATAGCTTCCTGTATCCGCAACATCTCATCGAAGGCACAGTTCAAGGCTGGGATGATGTAAACTGCTGGCTGATTATTGAAAATTGCACGATGAGCGGGAAGAAAGACAACAAGCAGATCATTTAATCACCTGCTGAGCCGTGTGAACCGCAGATTCTGTTTGCTGCTATGGTTTTCCATGGATTTATTGCATATACATTTAGCATGATTTATCCACAACTAACGATCACGAGTATTGGATTACCAGGAATACATATAATAACCCCAACGAGGGGCCGGTTAGAGTAGTCAAGAACTCTGGTGGCGGGTTAACAGTTAATATAGGAAGGAAATCGGGTAAAAGAGAATATTGCGCGATGATGAACAGCCATTTCATAGCTTTTCAAAAAAAATTATGAAGCAGCCAGCTCCTGTGATACAATTATCTAGTTGTCCTGGTCCGTGGAGTCCCATTTCTTATAGTGCTTTTACACACACTGGAAGTTGGGGGAGAAAACGAAGGAAAACAGAGCATTTCAGTGTATTTTAATGTGTTCGTGAGTATTAACAGGGTAATTGTGAGATTTTACAGTCTTGGTATCAATTTTTGTCGTTATTTATTGATTTATTGCGTTGCTTTATGTATAATCAGCCTTGTTGATTTTTCAAATGGAATAGCGATTGCTTCCGAAGCAAGTTTTGTACGAAGCTATTCTTATGAAGCAACGCTAACAAAACTTTTTTTTGGGAGGTAATCAATTTTGGGAAAAGCGTTAATTATTGGCGCTGGCGGTGTAGCGAGCGTTGTTGTTCATAAATGCTGCCAGAACCCGGATGTATTTGAAGAGATCTGCATAGCGAGCAGAACTGTCGCGAAATGTGATGCTCTGAAAGATAAATTGGCCGGAGGCCAGACGAAGATTTCTACGGCTCAGCTTGATGCAGATAACACGGACGAGGTAATCGAACTGATCAAGAGCTTCCAGCCGGATGTCGTGATTAATGTCGCTCTCCCATATCAGGACCTGACCATTATGGATGCCTGCCTGGCAACGGGAGTGCACTATGTCGATACTGCGAACTACGAACCGCAGGATACTGCGAAATTCGAATATTCCTGGCAATGGGCTTACAAAGAAAGATTCGAAAAAGCCGGAATTACCGCGCTGCTCGGCAGTGGCTTTGACCCCGGGGTAACCGGAGTATTCACGGCCTATGCGCAAAAGCATTATTTTGACGAAATTCACACGATTGATATTGTTGACGCCAATGCGGGTGATCATGGTTATCCGTTCGCGACCAACTTCAATCCTGAAATCAACATTCGTGAAATCACGGCCAACGGGCGTTACTTTGAGAATGGCGAATGGATCGAAACCGCACCATTGTCCGAGAAGAAAGTCTACGATCTCCCGGAGATCGGCCCGAAGGATATTTACCTCTTGTATCATGAAGAGCTGGAATCTCTGGCTGCCAATATCCCTGGCGTGAAGAAAATCCGCTTCTGGATGACCTTCTCGCAGAACTATCTGACGCACCTGAAGGTGCTTGAGAATGTCGGAATGACTTCCATCGAGCCAATTGTCTATGAAGGTAAAGAAATAATTCCTTTGCAGTTCCTGAAGGCGATTCTGCCTGACCCGGCTTCCCTGGGACCAAGAACCAAGGGTAAGACCAACATTGGCTGTATCATTCAAGGCACTAAAGACGGCCAGCCCAAAACGTATTATGTGTACAATGTCTGCGATCATGAAGAATGCTACAGAGAAGTGGGCTCCCAAGCTATTTCCTACACTACCGGCGTTCCTGCTATGATCGGGGCTATGTTGATTATAAAAGGCATCTGGAAGAAACCGGGCGTATACAACGTGGAGGAATTTGATCCGGATCCATTCATGGATGCACTTAACAAACACGGGCTGCCTTGGCAAGAAGATTTCTCGCCGACGCTGCTGGATTAGGGCCTTAGATCATGAAGGATATAGATATCGATATCAGCAATCTGCCGTCACCTGCCTATCTAGTCGATGAACGGCTGCTAACGAAGAACCTGGAAACGTTGAATTACGTGCAGGAGCGTACAGGAGCGAAGATTCTTCTGGCGCAAAAGGGGTTCTCCATGCACGCGCTGTACCCGCTGGTCGGCAAGTACCTGCATGGTGTTACTTCCAGCTCTCTATTCGAAGCCCGGCTGGGCTTCGAGGAGATGGGCAAGGAAGTGCATGTCTACGCACCGGCTTACATGGACCGTGAATTCGACGAGCTGCTGCGCTACACCGATCACATTGTGTTCAACTCGTTTGACCAGTGGAACCGGTTCAAGGGGCGGGTACAATCCGCTCCCAAAGCCATCAGCTGCGGTATCCGCGTGAACCCGGAATATTCCGAGATTGAAGTGCCGCTGTATGATCCCTGCTACAACTATTCCCGCATGGGCGTGACGCTGCCGAATTTCCGGCCGGAAGAGCTTGAAGGTATTGATGGACTGCATTTCCATACGATGTGCGAACAGAACTCGGATACACTGGAGCGTACGCTCAAGGTAGTCGAAGAGAAGTTCGGTGAATATCTGCACGGCATGAAGTGGCTCAACTTCGGCGGCGGCCATCATATCACCCGTCCCGATTATGACCTGGAGACACTGATCAAGTGTATTCTCCATATGAAGGAAACCTATGATGTGCAGATCTACCTGGAGCCGGGTGAGGCGGTTGCGCTGAATACCGGGTACCTGGTAGCTACTGTACTGGATACCATGCGCAATGGCATGGATATTGCCATCCTGGACACCTCGGCGGAATGCCATATGCCCGATGTGCTGGCAATGCCCTACCGTCCTGGCATTATCGGTGCGGGAGAGCCAGGGGAATATCCGTACACGTATAGACTCGGCGGCATGACCTGTCTGGCGGGAGATATTATCGGGGATTATTCCTTCCCGGAACCACTTAAATACGGTGATAAGCTGGTCTTCCTGGACATGGCGCATTATTCCATGGTGAAGAACCATATGTTCAACGGTGTGAACCTGCCGGCCATCGCTTCGTATAATGAAGAAGAAGGCCTCAAGGTGATCCGCGAGTTTGAATATAACGATTTCAGCAACCGTTTGTCATAATTCATTTATAGTCAGGTGTTCTGTAAGCCATTGTGATGGCTTGCGGGACGCCTTTTTTGCTTTTTCCTATATCCATTATTCAGAAGTACGGCACGGAGAAAATGGTTATAACGATTCTGTACGTAGCTTCGCAGGATGCAGAGTGATAACCTAATCACAGTGTATAACCGGAAGGGAGTGATTGGCATGCAACGCCGGGCTAATCAAACTACTGCTGCAGTGAAGGTGAAAGAAACTTAAAAATCAAAAGGAGCTGCTGCAGAGCGTGCTAAAATTGAAATATTTGTTCAATAATGAAGAGTTGGCGGAAATGATGCTGCGGAATTGGGCGTATGACCAGGAATCGCTGCATTTGTTCCAGTATTACCGGATTTCCTCCAATGCAATATATCCTTTCGAGAACGGCGGGAAGAATCAGCTGCTCCGGTTCGCGCCACAGACAGAGAAGCTTAAAAGTAATCTGCTGGCGGAGCTTGAGTTCCTCTCGTACCTGCGTGAGCGTGGATATGGAGTGCTTGAGGCTGTGCCTTCCCGGAAAGGTTCAGAGCTTGTAGAAGCGCAGACGCCTTGGGGGACTTATTATGCAACGGTCTTTAAGCGTGTCCCCGGGGTGCGAATGGATGATGCTACTCTAGATGACCAGACCGTATTCCGCTACGGTCAGGCTTTGGGGGAGCTTCATCGGCTATCCAGTGACTACAGCCCTGTGCAGAGTAAAAGATGGACACACAGCGAGGTACTGGAGTGGATTCGCCGGATTCTGGAGCCATTCCCGGAACAAATGGCGGCAAGGGCGGAGACAGAGCTGCTTGCGGATTACTTTGCGGGGGTGTCTGCCACGTCGGGCAATTACGGACTGATTCATTATGATTTTGAGCTGGATAATATCTTTTATGATCAGACACAGGATACGGTTAACGTCATTGATTTTGACGATGCCATGTACCACTGGTATGCCGTGGATATCGAGCAAGCCCTGGACAGCCTGCTGGAAGCTGTTGCAACCGAGGAGCAGGCCCATAAGAAGGGTTGTTTTCTGAAGGGTTACGCCAGCCGGTATGATCTGCCGGAGGATGGACCGTCTTTGGCGGCTTGCAGACGGTTTGCTGATTTGTACAGGTATGCCCGGATCTTGAGGTCTACGGCGGAACAGTGGGAGCATGAGCCGGAATGGCTAACTATTCTGCGGAGCCGTCTGGACAGCTCGCTGAAAGTCGGCAGCAGCCGGTTCGGGGAGAAGCTGTAGCTGGAGAAAAAATGAATGTTGTACACATAAAGAGCCTCAGTCCCCACTGGAAGTGGGGGCTGAGGCTCTTTTGCAGCAGCAGGGAATGAAGAGTGACGAAAAATTAAAATCACTCCTGGCCTGCTCTCTGTGATACAATAATTTAGTCTGTTTTTTAAGGAACCTTGCAGACTTCGGAGTCATGCTCCATACCGGAGCCAGCTTCGGGATTGACCGTATTTGAGGAGGAAATCAGCGTTAATGAAACATGCACCCTTTATAGCAGTAGAGGGCCCGATCGGGGCCGGCAAAACAACCCTCGCCACGATGCTGGCCAGTGAACTGGAGCTACCAGTGATTAGAGAAATTGTGGAGGAGAATCCGTATCTGGATAAGTTCTATCAGAATATGGACGACTGGAGCTTTCAGCTTGAGATGTTTTTTCTCTGCAACCGTTACAAGCAGCTTGAAGATACCGTGAACCAGTACATAGATAGAGGTAAACCGGTCATTTCGGATTATCATATTTATAAGAATCTGATCTTTGGTGAGCGTACACTGAAGGGGACGAAGCGGGACAAATACCGGGAAATCTATCATGTGTTGACGGATGATCTGCCAAAGCCTGATATTATTCTTTATATCCGTGCTAATCTGGATACCCTTATGGCCAGAATCGCCAGACGCGGCCGTCCGTTCGAAGAGGAAATTTCACCTGCATACATGCAGCAATTAATAGAAGATTATGATGACGCTATGGCCTCACTCGCTGTCCGCGAGCCTTCGACAGTCATTGTGACCATCGATGGGAATCAGGTTGATTTTGTAGAGAACAAGGAAGACTTCACTGCGATCGCCGAACACTTAAAGGAGCTTATGACATGAACCCATACAACATCCCGGATAATGCCATTATTACAGTAGCCGGTACGGTAGGTGTCGGTAAATCGACGTTGACCGCAGCCCTGGCCGAGCGTCTGAACTTCCAGACGTCCCTGGAGCAGGTGGACCATAATCCATACCTGGAGAAGTTTTATCATGATTTTGAGAGATGGAGCTTCCATCTGCAGATTTATTTCCTGGCGGAACGCTTCAAGGAGCAGAAGAAGATGTTCGAACTCGGCGGCGGGTTTGTACAGGACCGTTCGATCTATGAGGATACCGGTATTTTTGCCAAAATGCATGCCGATCAGGGTACCATGTCCAAGACCGACTATGACACCTACACCAGCCTGTATGAGGCCATGGTCATGACACCGTATTTCCCGCATCCAGACGTGCTGATCTACATCGAAGGCAGCCTGCCCTCGATCCTGACCCGCATCAATGAACGAGGACGCGAGATGGAAATCCAGACCGATGTCTCCTACTGGGAGCATATGCACGGCCGCTATTCGCAGTGGATTGGCGAGTTCAGCGCCTGTCCGGTACTGCGCCTGAACATCGACGATTACGATGTGAAGGACCCGGGATCGATGGCGGAGATTCTCCGGAAGGTTGGCGCGGCAATTGGCCGGGCACCAGTGGGGAAGTAAGGAAGCGCAGGGATGAAGAGGAAGACACTGTTAGTAATGAGAAGATAATGTATAGTTCAATTGGAGCAGCGCCTTGGAGCGTTGCTTTTTTTTGAATGGATAAGATAATATATGCTTCGTGCAATAAATGATCCTTGTCTTTCTTGATGCTGTTGTTAATAAAAGTTTAGTGCTAGACTGGGGAGTGTCAATAAACTGATAAGGAAATTAGTGGGAACAGGTAACTTTTTTCTTGTAAAGACTGGTGGTGCACAAAATGATTAATTTGATTATGGCGATTCAAATATTAAGCTTCTTTTTTATTTTCCGATCCATCTCACGCTATCACTTTACAATCAAAGAAATAACAGTTTGGCTAGTGGTATTTTTAATGATTGGATTTATCTCTACATATTTTATAGGAGTATGGGGTGCGATTACGCTGTTTTTCTGTTTTGTGGGTATCTCCTACTTTAAAAATCATAGAACGTTTACCGCTTTAGGTGTTTTTTACGGAGCATATGCCTTAGTAATGAATTCATTTATCGGTTATCTGGCTGCAGATCCGATTACAAGCGTGGTTGAATGTATCTTCAAACAATCAACAGCGAATATAGATTATCTTCCGTATCTTTTTACAGCTATTGCACCGCCTGTTATCAATGAAATCGGCCTTAGATTAGTGCGTCATTATGTTCCACAGCTCAACAAAGAAATCCTGCAGGAATCCAGTAAAGTCATTCTTTTTCCAGTGATCGTTCTCTTCATTATCATCATTATCTCGGTGTATCCGATTTTAACCATTGGTAATGAAACGGGTGATTTCAATTCATTTCATAGAGCCTTACTTGTAGGAATGTGGCTGCTATTTATCATTGCGTTGCTGTATATGCAGTTTCAATACACTCATATTCATAAAAGAGAAATTGAAAAAGCTAAAAGTGAACAATTGGTGCAACTTAAGGATTATGCAGCACAGCTTGAAAAAATATACGATGAATTCAGAGGTTTTCGTCATGACTATGCCAACATCCTGTTGACCCTGGAGGATGGGATTTATCGGGAGGATTGGGAGCAAGTCAAACAGGTGTATGAACAAACCGTTAAGCCAACCGGGCAATTAATGCGTAAGAATGAGTATAGCTTTGTTAAGCTGCGAAACCTGCATGTATCAGAGGTCAAAAGCATCTTGGCTGCCAAAATTATAATGGCCCAGCAGATGAAAATTGATGTTGCATTAGAAATTGAAGAACCCATTCATTGGATACACATGGAATTGATTTCTTTCACCCGGATTCTCTCCATTTTATTGGATAATGCGATTGAAGCAGCGGCAAAGACGGAAAAAGCGAAGATTTCGATTGTGTTATTGGAGGACCCTATCATTCAACGAATTAAAATTGAAAATAGCAGCGGAGAGAAGGTCAGTTTACGACGGCTAGGAGAACGCGGATATTCATCCAAAGGCAAGGGGCGAGGTTTGGGTCTATATAATGTGCAGCAAATGTTAAAAGAAAATAACTTCGCGTCACTAGAGACGGAGGTCCAATCGAACTTATTCTCACAGACGCTTATTTTAAGAAAGACTGGAGAACGGAAATGAATATTTATATATTAGAGGATAACCTTATCCAGCAGCAGCGGTTGGAACGAATCATTAAATCATTGTCGATAAAGCATCAGATCCGTTACCGGAATCTATTCTCAACCGCAAAACCGGAGCTTTTATTATCGCAAATTGAAAATGTGGCCGACCATCAATTGTATTTTCTGGATTTGGAGATCAAGCATGAGGAGCATAAAGGACTGGCTGTCGCTAAGGAGATCAGAAAAAAAGATCCATACGGTACGATTGTTTTTGTGACCACACATTCTGAGCTTGCACCGATAACGTTTGAATATCGTGTGGCTGCTTTGGATTTTATTGAAAAAGAGTTACGGGAAGAAGAATTTATTCAAAAAGTTGAAGAGTGTCTATTGATTGCCGATTCGCGCCGGACGATTCCGGTAAGTCCCGATAATTTTTCTTTTGAGAATAAATACACCAGCTTTCAAATTCCTTTTTCAGATATTTTTTATTTTGAAACCATGGAAATTGCACATAAAATAAGATTAATTACTAAGTCTAAAGTTCTTGATTTTTATGCTGAATTAAATGAAATTGCAGGTTATGATGAACGCCTGTTCCGTTGCCATCGAGCGTTTGTAGTGAATTTAGCCAATATTAGATCCGTTGATAAAAAGAACAAATTAGTCTTGTTTGATCATAATGAAAGCTGTCCGGTTTCAAGAAGATTACAAAAGGAAACCATTGAAAAGATAGAAGCTTTAAGGCAACAATAATTTTTTGCTTACATATGAAATCTTAATATGAAGTGCTGGAAGCTATTTCTTAAATGGCGGCCGGCACTTCTTTTCTTTTACAAAGCGTACCGTCTATGAAGGTTAAAGGACTGTTGGTGATGTTACCATCTTGAATGGAGGGCCAAAGCCTTATGCTGGAAACGTAGCAGGGAGTTAGACCACACCGCATAAGGAGCGAGAAATCATGGAAACCATAATCCAAATCAATCACTTGTCAAAAGCTTATAAAGGAAACGAAATTGTTTCAGATGTAACCATGCATATTGAAAAAGGCGAAATTTACGGGTTCTTGGGACCCAATGGTGCGGGAAAAACAACAATAATGAAAATGATCCTTAATTTGGTGAAGCCAACATCAGGTGAGATTGTTGTGCTGAATCAGCCTCTATCACCAACCTCTTTTCAATACTTGCAGCATATAGGCAGTATCATTGAATATCCCGTTTTTTATGACCGGATAACAGCCATTGAAAACTTAAAATATCATTGTGAGTACACTCAGTATCATGGTGAGAATCGCATTCATGAAGTGCTGGAAACGGTTGGCTTAAAAGGAGTGGAGAACAAAAAAGTAGATGAGTTTTCTCTTGGGATGAAACAGCGCCTGGGAATTGCCAGAGCCATTCTTACCAAGCCGGAAATTTTGATTTTGGATGAGCCGATTAATGGTTTGGACCCTGTGGGGATCAAAGATATCCGTCTGCTTTTGCTGGAGCTGAAGAATGACTACGGTATGACAATTCTAGTCTCTAGTCATATTGTTTCAGAGATTGAATCCATTGCGGATACGATCGGAATCATTAATCATGGACAATTAATAAAGGAAGTTAAGATGAGTGAAATCAGAAAAGGAAATACCCAATACCTGGAAATAAAAGTGATTGACAGTAAGCGGGCTTCACTTGTGCTGGAGAGGAAATTGAACATTCAGGACTATGAAGCAATTGATCTGGAAACCATCCGGGTCTATCAACAAGATGTATCACAATCGGTCATAAATAAAGAGCTGGTGCTAAATGATATTGTTGTAAATCGCATCGAAACACAGCAAAGTAACCTGGAAGAATATTTCCTGAATCTTATTCATGGAGGCAAATAACATGTTCAGATTAATGAAGATCGAATGGAAGAGAAATCATCTGGCGGGGTATGGGATAAGGGCTGTGATTTGTATGGTTATTATTTTTGGAATGGTTGCCGGTATGGCTTTAATGTCAAATGCGCAGGATGAACCCATGTTTTTAGATTTTACAGCCTTCATGTCACTGGCTAACATCCTTGTTCGCATTACCTTTGTTGTTTTTTCAGGCATCATTATTTCCAGGCTAGTGATTGATGAATATAAAAATAAAACCATTCAATTGTTATTTTCATATCCCCTGCAGCGCAAAAAAGTGATTCAAGCAAAGCTAATGATTGTGCTTGGTTTCTGTTTCTTCAGTGTAGTGATCTCCACCTTCATCATTGAAGTATTGACCGTCTTATTAAATCCGACAGTACACTTTTTCGAAACAGCAGCGTCAAAGGAAGATGTGTTGGCTACCATTCCATCAATCCTTATTGCTTCAGTAATGACAGCCGGCTTAAGTCTTATTCCTTTGTCTTTTGGTATGCGCAAAAAATCTACTGCCACAACAATTACTAGTTCAGTAATCTTAGGAATCCTGCTAAATTCTATGGTTTCTGATGGAAGCAGTTCTGTATCCATGTTTCAATTTATCGGCGTACCCATCGTATTCTGCTTGCTGGGTTTAGCTGTAGCTTATCTATCGTATCGAAAAATTGACAGAACGGATGTTGCATAAACTATGAAATCAAATAAGTGGATTTGGATATCGATGGCGGTTATTCTGGTGGGAATCCTCGTTATCGGCTTGCAAGATGGATCTCAAGATTTTGAGCTAACAGAAGATATCCCGGCGAAAGAAATTCAGAGCATTGAAATCAATAATGATTCATGGGAGCTTCTTGTGAAGGAATCAACAGACAATCAAGTCCATGTAGACATTGAGGGGAATCAGACGGATAAGAAGAAAGCCCCTGTTGCAGTGACACGTCAATCGAATAACTTAGTTATTCAACAAGATAAGCAAATTGGCGGGGCCTTCTCAGCTTTTTCTTTTCATAAAGAGGGAACCATCACGGTTTTAATCCCCAAAAATACAGTAGAACAAGTCAGAATAGTCAACAATGAAGGAGATATCCATATTCGAACGCTAGCAACCCATAATTTAATCGTTGAAAATAAAGCAGGCAGTATGAAATTAAATCAAGTTGAAGCAGATTCAGGGGACTTAAATTTAATGGAAGGGGACCTGAATGTAAAGGATAGCTCATTTGAACGAATAGACGTAGCTGCCAGGGGGAATGACCTTTATTTTAAAAATGTAACCAGTTCAATCATGAATCTTTATTCTAAAAGCGGCGAAATCGTTCTTAATGGGGTAGATGAAAAAGGTGAAATGAGAGTTGAAACAAAAACTGGGGACATTCAAGTTGATTATCAAACAGCGCCAGCCAGCTTGAAAGTGGCAGTGGAAAATGCAAAAGGAGATACAACGGTTCACTTGGCGAATCTCAGGGCCACGGAGAAAACAGACGAGAAAGTAGATGGTACCATTGGTGATGGGGAGAATTCCTTATATGTCAAAAGTCATTCAGGAAGCATCGGTATTAAATAAAGGTCAACCTGAATGAGGGTGCCGGAAGTGTCGCCCCATGTTACAATAAACGAACAAGCAGAAAGGATGGGGTGATTTTAGTTGAAGTACGATTTTAACCGTATCATTGACCGCCGCAATACCCGTTCCTACAAATGGGACCAGTCCGAAAAGCTGTTCGGAGACAAGGAGATTCTTCCACTCTGGGTGGCGGATATGGACTTTGAGAGCCCCCCCGCGGTACAAGAAGCCATTCTGCGCCGTGTGCAGGAGGGGATATACGGCTACAGCGTGACGAGCGATTCTTACAAAGAGGCGATTACGGGCTGGTACCGCAGACGTCATGACTGGGAGATTCATAAGGAATGGATTACGGATTCCCCCGGAATCGTTACATCACTGAGCCTTTCGGTAGAGCTGTTCAGTAACCCGGGAGATCAGGTGATTCTGCAGTCGCCGGTGTATTATCCTTTTTATGATGTGATCCAGATGAATGACCGCAAGGTGGCCATCAATCCGCTGAAACTTGAAGAAGGCCATTATGTCATGGATTACGACCAGCTCGAAGAGCTGATGATCGGCGGTGCTAAGCTGATGCTGCTGTGTAGTCCGCATAATCCGGGCGGCAGAGTGTGGGAGCGGGATGAGCTGCTGCGCCTTGGGGAGCTATGCCTGCGGTACGGCGTAACGGTAATCTCGGATGAAATTCATTGTGATCTGGCAATGCCGGGCCACAAGCATATTCCGTTCGCCTCCTTGTCTGAGGAGCTGTCGAATATCACACTGACTACACTTGCGGCTACCAAAACCTTTAATCTGCCGGGACTGCAAACCTCATACACCGTTACCTCCAATCCGGAAATGAGAAGGAAATTTGAGTACAAGCTTAAGACGCTCAGTCTGCACATGTCTCCTTTCTTCACGCCAGAGGCTGTAGAAGCAGCATACAATGAAGGCGCGGAATGGCTGGATGAGCTGTTGCAGCATATCAGCGGAAATGCGGAGTATGCCACCCGTTATCTTGGAGAGCATCTGCCTCAAGTGAAGCCAATGACTCCGGAAGCCACTTACCTGTTGTGGATCGATTGCCGTGCACTCGGACTGGACGCTGATGGTCTGAAAAAGCTGATGTACCGTGAGGCTAAGGTCGCATTTAATGAGGGTTCTGTATTTGGCACAGAGGGTCAAGGCCATCTGCGCATTAATCTGGCTTGCCCGCGTTCCGTTCTTGCTGAAGCGCTGGAGCGTTTCTGTCAGGCTGCTGCACCTTATGTAAAATAAGAACACGATATTCATAGGTCCGCCGTATCTCCTTGAACAGATGTTCAGGAGGGACGGCGGACTTCTACAAATAGAGATACATCATAGGAGTGGAGATCATAGAGATGAGTACAACCCGAATGATTATAGACTGCGATACCGGCATTGATGACGCACTTGCTATCCTGTACGCATTGCGGACTCCGGGCGTGGTGGTTGAAGGCATAACCACAGTGTTTGGCAATATTGATGTTGCGCAGGCGGCGGACAATACCCTTAGACTGCTGGCGCTGGCGAATCCAGGGTATGAGGTTCCGGTTGCCATCGGCGCTTCCCGGGCATTGGTCCGTGAGCTTACCGGTTTCTCCACCCATGTGCATGGCGACAACGGCATTGGCGGCGTACAGCTTCCATCTTCAACCCAGCGTCCGGTGAACGAGACGGCGGCAGAATTTATCGTGCGGCTGGCGAATGAGCATCCGGGCGAAATTGTGCTGGTTACACTCGGACGTCTGACGAATCTGTCACTGGCGCTTGATCTTGACCCGGAACTTACAGGCAAGCTGAAGAAAGTAGCCGTGATGGGCGGCACTATTTTTAAGCCGGGGAATGTGACACCTGTTGCCGAGGCCAATATTTGGGGCGACCCCGAGGCGGCTGACCGGGTATTCACTTCAGGGCTGCCGGTGCTGATGGTGGGACTGGACGTTACGCTGAAGACACGCATTACTTCAGAACATTTGGAGCTTCTCAAACGGTTCGGGCGGGAGGATTGCAGGGACATCATTCAATTTATGGATGAATCCCTAGCGTTTTATTTTAAATTTTACCGGGAAGCCAATTATTTGATCAACAGTGCGCCGCTGCATGATCCGCTGGCGCTGATGGCTGCACTGCGGCCGGACCTGCTGACCTGCCGGCAGATGAAGGTGCGCGTGGAGCATCAGGGTGAGCATACTGCCGGTATGGTGGTCGCGGATCTCCGGGCTCAGCCCAAGGTAGGCGAGTTCATCGAGGTGGCAGTGGATGTGGATGCAGAACGGGCAGTGGGGATCTTTCTTAGCGCATTCATGTAAGGGGAGTTATGGTTACAATCTATTAATTTGCTATAAATACCTGGTTTGGTAAAATGATAGAGGTATTGCAGTTGATAGATTTGAAATCATATCCTACAGAATGGGGAATAGAGCAATGAAGCGTATAGCAACAATAGTATTGTGCGCAGCGATTACAGCGGCAGGTTTTAGTTCGCTTCCTACAGACGGAGTTCATGCCGCAGCAGGCGGTGTAAGTATTGTACTCGATGGATACCCGCTACCGTTTCCAGTAGAACCGGCAGTAATGAGCGGGACCACCATGGTGCCGTTCCGGGCGATATCCGAAGCACTGGGTGTCAAGGTGGAATGGAATCAGGCGGCCAAACAGATTACCGCGACAAATAAGGATACTTCAGGCACCAAGAAAGTCATTCTTACTCTGGGTAAAACAAGCGCTTCTGTCAACGGCGCTTCCGTGAAGCTGGCCGTCGCTCCCCAGAATGTCCGCGGCACGACGATGATCCCGCTCAGCTTTTTTGGTCAGCAGTTCGGCGCCGGCGTAACCTGGAATCAGGCTACAAAGACGGTCTCGATCACCTCGCCAAAGAAGGATGTATACACGCTTGGCTTCTACGCGCAGGGCGCTTACAGCGAGGTTTCGCTGATTCCGGATTTTGATGCCGTTGCCTTTGGCTGGAGCCGGATTGACCGCAGCGGCCAATACACGGTCTCGGGTACGGAGTTCCGGTGGCCGCAGGCTGCCGGAGATGTTACACCAGAATCCATTGTTCAGAATGCCGCTGCCGGGGGAACGGCTCCATACCTGATGGTATATTCAGGCGACAAGGAGCTGGAGCTGACCAAGAATATGGAGGATCTGCAGCTTCAGCAGCAGACGATATCCAGTATTGTGGACACCGCAGCGCAGAAGGGCTTTCAAGGGATTGCCCTCGACCTGGAGGGGCTTGGCATGACCGGGGACAAGGCGCTTGTGCAGAGTCAATACAACACCTTTGTCAAGAATCTGTCCGCCAAAGCAAAGGCCGCGAATCTGAAGCTTACCGTTATTCTTCATCCCCTCAACAGCGCATACAAAGGATATGATTACAAGACGCTGGCCTCTCTGGCCGACGATCTGGTCATTATGGCTTACGCTTATGAGGGTGAGACCGGACCGGAGCCGATGAACAAGGTCGATGAATCCATCCGTCTTGCCTTACAGCAGGTCAGCAAGGACAAGCTGATTCTTGGCATTTCGGTATACAGCGAGAACGAAACCTCGGTCAATGCCAAGATTGGCCTGGCCAAACGCTACGGTCTTAAGGGCATTGCCATCTGGCGTCTGGGTCTGATCGGCCAGCCGGTGTTAAGCGAGATGGGGAAGTCGGTAGAATTGTAAAGAATACCAAATCTGCTTCATGCCTATTGCATTCATATAAGCCATTATAGCCACTCATGCACCATAGAGTGGTTTTTTGCGTTTTTACATCACAACAAATGTCACATTAACCTGCGCGGCAAACCTGTATAATTTTTAAGGTTCACCTAAGTAGTACCTGCAACCTTTATATTGTGGGCAGACAACGATGACATCTTATTTTCAGGAGGACTATTGAGCATGAGCATGAAATATAAATCACTTGAACTGGACAAACCGCTAACGTATGAGCTGGAAGGGCTGGAGGTTGGGGTAACTTCGAACTGCAATTTCCGCTGTGATTACTGCTGCGCTTATAACAGAAACGACGGACAGAGCATCAAAGGCAAAGAAGTAATCCGCATCCTGGAGGAGCTGCCCCATCTCAAGCGGGTTCGTCTTTCCGGCGGAGAAGTGACGCTTAAGTTCCAAGACTGCCTGGAGATTGTCAGCTACTGCGCATCCCGGGGCATTCAGACTCAGCTGAATTCCAACGGCAGCCTTCTGACCGAGGAACGGATCGGCCAGCTGGTCCATGCCGGACTGACTACGATACATATTTCCTTCAATTTCACAACCGCCGAGGCCTTCTCGCGCTATTATAATATTCATACCAGCATCTACGATAAAATCAGAGAGAATATCACGATGTTCGCCAAGACCAGTGTGGATGTGGTGCTGGAGACTCTACTGTTCAGCGAGACGCAGGATAATATGCAGGAGATCAGCGATCATGTCTATGCATTGGGAGTCAGAACCCATGAAATCCAGAACAGCATTATTATGGGCCATACCGGCTGGAAGGCGATCGCGGCCCGTGAACAATTGAAGAATGCCGTAAGTGAGCTGATTGCCCGCAAAAAAGAGGATACCACTCTCTACTTCACCTGCATGGACCGTTTTATGGAGGCGCTGGGCTTTCAGGAGCAGCCTGGGGTATATTTCCCGCACTGCATCGAAGGTAAGAAACAGCTGCACCTGCACGGCAATGGCGATATCCTGATCTCCGAGCTGTGTCACCCGGTCATTATCGGCAATATTTATAAAGGCACCTCGTTAAAGGATCTCTACAGCAACATGCCTGCACCGCTGTCTGAGTTCCTTGACAAACAGCCTTGCCCGGCGCTTGATGCTTTGTTCCCGCAGGGTGTCTGAAGCGTTCTCCGCCAGCTCTAACTGCTTCGCGGCTGGAAGTTCAAGGCAATAATCCTATACAAGGGGCTGTCTCATAAGTAGAATTTTCTACGTAAGGGACAGTTCTTTTTTTAAAAAAAACCGTAAAACGACAGCAGAGCAGCGATTCTCCCGTTACTGGAGAATCGCTGCTCTACGTTTTTGGTCATTAGCGGCTTGCTTTAGCAGATTATGAGCAAGCGAAAGCCACCCGACCTCAAGCGTCACTTTTTCCATGCCGCGAAGCAGAAATCGCCGGAATCCCCGGTTGTTTTTCAGTTGTCCAAACACACTTTCGGGCTCAATCATTCGGCGAACCGCCAATCGATATCCCTCTTCACTTTGAAGAAGTTGCCGAGCCTGGTGTTTATACCTCAACCCTTTGAGGCTCACCGTGACTTCCCGATCTCCAGCAGCCTTTGTACATTCGGCTTTTAGGGGACAACCCTGACAGCCGGTACTGCGGTAATGGCGTTGCCGGAGTTCATATCCACTATCTAATGTTTTCTTACTCTCATAACGAAATCGAAGTTTTGTTCCGGCTTTACACGTCCACGTATCTTCGACTTCGTCATATGTCCAGTTCTCGAATTTCCCGATGTTTTCTCTCCACGCCTTGCCCTTTTCTATATGATAGCTACCGTATTTCACCACGGCTTGGATTTCTTCTTTTTCCAAGTAGGCATAGTTTTCTTCACTACCGTAGCCGGCGTCCGCAATAACCGTTTGTGGAAGTCTTCCCAGTACCTGTTTGACCTTCTCCATATGCGGCTGTAAGCAACGTGTATCCGCCCTGCTTTGGTGAACGCTATATGCCAAGATAAACTGGTTTTCCGTTCCGATCTGTACATTGTAACCGGGTTTGAGTTGACCATTTCGCATGTGATCTTCCTTCATTCGCATAAAGGTTACATCCGGATCGGTCTTACTGAAGCTGTTTCGGTCGCCGAGCTGCTTCTGGTACTGCTCGTACTTGTGCAGCCGGGGAAGCAGGTCCTTGCGAAGCTTCCGGATCGCTTTCTTCAGCGGTTTGTCTTTGGGTTTGTTCAGCAGCCGGGCTTCAAGCTCCCGGGTCACTTGTTCGAGCTTCGCACCGCTGATTTCTGAACATTCGCCGAGTTCGGCAAGGTCTTTTCCGTGGTCTTCCTGTTCTTCCTGTTTCTCTGCGGCTTCAATGTCGGCAAATAGCGCGTGCACTTTCTCTTGCAGTTTAGCTTTATGTTTACTGACGGCTTTGCCCCACACGAAAGTATAGCGATTTGCATTCGCTTCAATCTTCGTGCCGTCCACAAAATAATGGTCCAGGGAGACGTATTTTTCGTCCGCCAGAAATTGAAGGACGGCGGTGAATAGCGTTTCAAGAACATCTTTCATCCGCTGTGAACGGAAGCGGTTTATGGTGCGGAAGTCCGGGCGCTGCCGTCCGGCCAGCCACATGAACGGGATGTTTTCCCGCACCACTTTGGCGATTTGGCGAGAAGAATACATGCGCTGAGTGTAGGCGTAGATGATGACTTTGGTGAGCATTTTAGGGTGATAGCTGTCGCGGCCACCGCCAGGGTAAGCTGCGTCAAAGATGGTGTCGTCCAGCCGATTGACGGCTGAGTTAACGACACGAACGAGGTGGTTAGGGGGAATGTCCTCTTCTAAATCCATTGGCAGACAAAGTTGGTCCATGGTATATTGAATGTACAAAGAAATCGCTCCTTTTGAAATGGTTGGGTGGTACCTCCATTTTACCAAAGAGCGATTTCTTTTTTTGTGATTTTAGAAGGATTGTAGTAACATTTTCCGCTTAAACAGCGGAGAGGACGGACTGATTGTGGAAAAGCGGCAGCGGTCGCCTTTGTCTCCGGATTTTCACCGCTTAGGGGAATAAATAAAATCTGGAGACAACAGCGATTGGAACAACGGTCCGTTCGCGGAGCGTCCACACGAGCGTCTACGTACATCCTCGTAAAACAAAGGGGGATGTCCCAGCAGCCATTTCATGGCTTTTGGGACACCCTCGTTTTTCTGATTTTTTTCATTCCAAAATGAAAGTTTTCATGTATAATCATCAAATGTATCGGTACAGATGAAGGGACAAGGATTGGAGAGGATTTGCTGCTCCGAAAAAATTACTGCTTTGAGGGAATATTGTCCTGATATTATCCTGGGTTGTGGTAGAGGTAGCCAACAGTATGGTTTGAATACCCGTGATCAATAAGCCTCTAAGCCGGAGAACTTCCGTGTCCAAGGTGCTTGTTTGCGTTCAACCAGAGATAATAGGTGAGATGCACTGTCTTTAATACTCAAGGGTTTATATCCTTATGACTAAAGTCCTAAAATTTTATCTAAAAATTCGACAAAATTCGAGATTATTCCCTATTAACCTCCAAGAAATATTAACTATTTGTGTCTTGAATCCGATAGTTATTGTAATAAATGTTACTGCTTCAGGGTTGGAAACAAATAGTCATATAGATTAGGGCGAAAGGATGTAGAGAAAAATGAAGATTCGGATGAAGCTTTCGGTTTTGATGATCGTCGTTACACTGATTTCTACGTTATTAATGGGGGTTTTTACGTACAGTAAATCTACTAAGACTATTCTGAATCTGACCGATACTGCAATGGCGCAGGTGAACACCAACAAAGCACAGACCATTGAAGCGATGATTGACAAAGAAAAGCGCAATATGGAGCTCGTTGCAGGTGAATCGGAAATCGCTGAGCTGCTGCTGAAATCGGAAGACGGCAATTTGGCCCGTACGGGGGACCCGCTGCAGGCTGAGGTGAATACCAAACTTCAAAAGATAGTGAAGGATGCAGGCAATCTGGAGCATATGTTCGTGGCCAACATGAAGGGGATCGGGATAGCAGATAGTGATACTAAGCTGGTCGGAACAGACTTCAGTGAAAGAAACTACACCAAGAATGTGATGAAGACCGCCGGACCTGTAATCAGTGAAACGCTGAAATCCAAGTCAACAGGGGCCTATGTTCTGGCATTTGTACATCCTGTAACGAGTGGCGGCAAGATGATCGGTTTCGTGGCATCCGCAGTGAATGCGAATAGTATCATTAAATATTTGTCTGATGCCAAGGTGGCCAATGCGCCCTCCTCCTACGCCTACCTTGTGGATGAGACCGGGAACATCCTGTTTCATCCCGATGAAACCAAGATCGGAACAGCGATAGAGAATGCTCAGATCAAAGCAGTGGTAGAAAAGATCAAAGCTGGTGAGAAGGTTGCAGACGGCAACGTTCAATATACCTACAAGGGTGCTGAGAAAAAAGCTGCCTTTACCGTTCTGCCGGTAACGAATTGGACACTGGTGCTGACAGGTGATCTTGGCGAGATTATGAAGCCTGTTGACAACATGACGAACTATATTATCTTATTGGGTATCGGGTGTCTGCTGCTGACCTTGCTCGTGGGAATCACTGTGGCTACCCGGATCTCTTCGCCGATCATTAAGCTGACAGAAATGATTAACCGCACCGCGGAGCTGGATCTTAAATACGACTCGCAATACGAGTATCTGTTGAAAAATAAAGACGAAACCGGAACCATCGCCAAAGCGATGTTCCATACCCGGTCGGTGCTGAGGGAAATGGCCGGCAGCCTGGTTACCATTTCCGCAAAGGTGCTGGACAATGCGGAGATGCTGGAGAAGCTGTCCGATGACGTACGGGAGAATGCCCATGATAATTCGGCTACAACAGAGCAGTTGTCGGCGGGGATGGAAGAAACCGCAGCCTCTACGCAGGAAATGTCGGCAGCTATTCATGAGATCGAGAGTAATGTCCGCAGCATTTCGGGGCGTGTTAAGGAAGGTGCCGGTGTGTCCGGTCAGATTACCGAGCGGGCGCTTGCGCTGCAGCATGACGCCACTGAGTCTATAGACAATGCCAAACGGATCTATGAATCCGTGCGTGTGGAGATGGAGAAGGCCATTAAGCAGTCAGGCTCGATTCATGAAATCAACGTACTGGCGGACACCATTCTCTCTATTACCAGCCAGACCAATCTGCTAGCACTTAATGCTGCGATTGAGGCGGCACGGGCCGGAGAAGCAGGGCGGGGATTCGCTGTGGTAGCGGGCGAGATCCGCAAGCTGGCCGAGAAGTCCTCCGAAACAGCGGCAGGTATTCAAGGAGTTGTCAAGAATGTATATTCTTCTGTCGAGCAAATGAAGGACAATTCCGAGGCTATACTTGAGTTTATCGATCATAATGTTTTGGGAGATTATGAGCGTCTTGCAGAAGTCAGTGAGCAATATAACAGTGACGCTTCTGCTATTGACGAGCTGATGAATCAGTTCGGAGAAGCCGCCGACCACTTGAGTGAGACCGTGTCCAGTGTAGCGATTGCGATTAATGAAGTTGCGGCTACTGTAAATGAAGGGGCCATCGGCGTGCAGGATATTGCTGAGAAAACGGCAGATATCGTAGAGAAAACCTTGCATGAAGCAACGATGGCCGATGAGAATACGCAAAGTGCAAAAGAACTGCAGGGATTAGTGGAGAAATTCAAGATTTAAGCGGTTTAATGCAATCTTTACCTTACTTTCATCTGGATTTAAGCTTGCGGGTATATATTGATTTCATAACCCCCCTTTAATATAATCTTTGGCCCCGCCGGTCTCCGGCGGGGTCCTTTTTTTGTTTTTTTGAACAGGGAACAGCAATACATCTCAGGTTATTGGTCCATACTGATACCAAGGAGTGAGGATCATATTTGAGAGCATGCTTGTAGATGGTGAAGGAATCCGCAGCAGCATCAACGGCAAAGTGGATTGGGAAGTATTGGGTCCCCGGATTGCCTCGGAAGCGTCAAGCGGGAATGAAGCGCTGCAGCTGTTGCAGGAGAGCTTTTTACTGCAGTTAATCAAGGATGAATGGAATAGTATGGCCGTTATTAGAGAACGTTTGCAGCAACTGCAGCTGAATCCGTTGACAGCAAATGATTTGAATCTGCAGATTGCCGCCCTGGAGATCAAAGTGCCCTCAGAAAAAGGGACAGACCGCCAGGAGTGGAAGGCCCTGCTGAAGTTGGCGTTTCAGAAGCTCTGCCGGGAGACGTCCTCCGGGTGGAAGGGAATCTATCCGTTCAGAGATGAATTTAACTCTGCGCTGATGTACTTTCTCGTTATTTTGAAATCAGGACCGGAGCAGTCCCATAAAACACATCGGTTCATAGAGGAACTGAAGCAGAGTACTGCCAGTAATCTGAGGCTGGAATGTGCAGCAGGGATTGGAGAGCAAGTGAAGGGGCTGAAGCGGTTAAAGAATGCTTATACCTCATGTATGCTCTCTTGGAACCAGAGTCCCAATTACAGGGAAGCGGAAGGTGAAAGCAGACAGGTACGGGAGCTGATGCAGTTTTTTACGCCTGAGGTGGAAAGGATGCTGGCCCGAGTGATCGAAAATATGGACATGAATGCCTTCCGAATGCACCTTGATGCTCTTTTCAACAGCGAAAGGGATGCACCCATGTTTGTATTTACCTTTCTGGCGCTGCGTCTGCTTCTGGTATTCAGTTCGATTGCCCAAAAGTTCGAGCTTGGCAGCTCTGCAGTGCAGAAGTACTTATGGAAATGCCAGATTAGCATTGCCGATTACCAGTCGCGTGAAGGGATACGGGAGAAGATTGAAGAACTGGCGCTGCTTTTGATGGATGAAGTGCAGAAGATCCGCTTATCCAGCGGCCGGCATATGATCGAGGCAGTCCGAAAAGATATTGGGGAGCACTTTTGCTGCGAGCAGGATCTTTCGTCCCTGGCAGAGCGATTTCATTTCAATGAGACGTATTTGTCGGGGCTGTTCAAGCAGCATGTCGGCATTCCCATGGACGATTATGTTACAAGACTGCGGATGGCCGAGGCCGAGCAGCTGCTGCAGGAAAATAAGCTGAAGCTGACCGATATTGCCATGTTTACCGGCTATTCCAGCTTCACCGGTTTCTGCAGCGCCTTCAAGAAATACAGCGGCAGAAGCCCCAAGGATTACCGGGAGCGCTATGTGAAGCGGCATGCCCGGAACTGAAAGCAGGAGACGCTACCCTTTTTTTCTTAACCCAATCAATGGTAGTATAAGGAAAAGGTATTCAGTTATAATGCCTAGGGTTAAGGAGAGGAGGGTATTGGATGAGAAGATTAGGGTTCAGCTCTATGCAAAGTCTACGGATGAACAACAACAGCGGTTGTTTGTATAGAGCTGAAGGTAAGACGCCGCTTTGATTCATGGATAGGGAATCGTTGTTTGTACAGTAGACTTTGCTACCTTAAAAAGTTCATTAATTTTAAGGAGCGGAGCTACCATGAAATATGTAAATGCAGATATTGTACTACCGGAAAAGTTACTGAAGGAAATCCAGAAATATATGCACGGCGGAATGCTGTATGTGCCTAAACCGGAAGGGCAACGGGCCAAATGGGGTGAGCACTCCGGCGGCAGAACGTATCTCTCCAACCGTAATAAAGAAATTAGGAAGCAGTATTCCTCAGGCCTCACCACCCAGGAGCTGGCAGAACAGTTCTGCCTGTCCTGCGACAGCATCAAAAAAATCGTCTATGGTAAAAAGTAGACAGCAAACAGCCGCACCGGATTTCTGCCGATGCGGCTTGTTTATGTGAGTATGAGGTGGTATCGGTCGATACTAAATTCATTCGTGGACATGGAAAAGAGTAGATTTAAAAGTAAGTAAAAAACGAATTATAACGAAATAGTATCTTCGTCTAGTAATTATTGTGTAATATACTTTCTCTGGATGAAAAACAATCTTCACTGAGGAGTTACTCTACCATGAGAAACGAAACATTGTTACTAACAAACGTGACTTTAATCGATGGAACGGGTAGGCAGCCGATAAAAAATGCAACAATAGAAGTTGTAAACGGTAGATTCGGTACCATAACAGAATATCGGGATACCCAGTTTAAGAATGGAAAGGTAAAAGAAATAGACCTGAATGGACTTGTGATGTTACCAGGATTTATTCATACACATGCGCACACCAGCTTTAAATTTTTGCAGAATGAGCCTTTTCATGGGTACCATAAAGAGTATTTAACTGCATGTTTTGAAGAGGGAATTACTACGATCCGCGACGAGGGAATGACTACAAATGCAACGATTGATGATGTTATAGCACATTCGAACAGGCTGGATAGTGTGCTTTTTCCCAGACTTATCACGTCAGGTAAAGTTTTTACGGCTCCCGGGGGATATGGAGGGCAAGAACCCATCGGTGTTGGAAATGTGGAAGAAGCCAGGCTTAAGGTTCGCGAGGTATTAGAAAAAGGGATTCACTTTATAAAGACCGCTCTTGAAGATGGATATGACCCCAGTACGTTCGGCCTGCCTAAGCTTAATCAGGAGATTCTGGAAACCATTTGTAAGGAAGCTAGGGAAATGGGAGCCCATGTGTCTGCTCATGTAACCAACGCCAAAAATCTCCGGATTCTAGTGAATTCGGGAATTCACGATGCTGCACACATGATCTATGACCGTTTAGATGATGACTTGATACGTCAGATGGTAGAAAAAAACGTTCGAATAGTACCTACACTCACTGTATTAAAGATGTTTCAAGACAAATTTGGAGCCCCTCTTTTAAAACAAGGGCTGGACAATGTCCGAAGGTTTGTCCAGGCGGGTGGGGAGATCGGCTTGGGTGATGACTTTGTTGAAGAAGAAAAACCATGGTATAGGTTAGGAATGCCATGGGAAGAAATCCGCTTGTTAGGCGATGCTGGTCTCACACCGATGCAAATAATTGTAGCGGCAACTTCAGTCGGTGCAAAGATATGTAATCTGTCTCACGAGATTGGGACTATCCAAACTGCTAAGAAGGCTGATCTATTTGTTATTGAAGGAGATCCACTTGCCAATATAGACAATCTTCGAAAGGTTAAATTCGTCATGAAAGAAGGCAATATTAGATTCTGCTAACTCCAGCTTCGGATAATAATTCATCGCGTTCGGGGCAGATAACAACAGCATTGCCTCCTACCCAATTGTCTGATCAACACGTTCACCAGCTCCTTGCCAATGCCCTTGCGGTGGTATTCCTCACGTACGGCCGCTCCAGAGCGTCCGCTGGACGCTCCGGTTATTCGGCAATCTGTGCAATTGCCGCTTCTACTGTGACCAGCTCTTCGCTTTGCTGCGACATATCTTTAAGCCGGAGCTTGCCGTCAGCAGCTTCGCTTTCTCCGATCAGTATAACGTAGCGGATGCCCTTCGTATTCGCTGCGGCCAGTGTTTTCTTCAGCTTGCGTTTACCGGTATCCACGGCAGTGTGGATGCCTGCAGCGCGAAGTGCTGCGGCGGCAGTCAACGCCTGCGGCATAACTTCCCCGATCGGTATAACCAGTACCCCTGAAGCTTCTTCCCGGATAGGCCGTTCTCCCAGCAACGCCATAATCGACTCCATGCCGAAGGAGATGCCCACTGTAGGATATTCGATGTCATCTCGTCCCACAAGCTTGCCAATAATAGAGTCATACCTTCCTCCACCGCCAAGACTGGAAGTATAGGCACCGGAAGCGTCGAAGATTTCATAAACGGTACCCGTGTAGAACGACAGGCCGCGGGACAGAAAAGGATCGAAGACGCAGATCTCCGCAAGTCCGATTCCTGCGATCAGCTGCTGCAAGGCCAGCACCTCCAGCAGGCCTGGCTTTCCGTCCAGCTCATATTTTACCGCAAGCTCATCCAATGAAGGGGCATCCATGTCCAGCAGTTCTTTAAGCTTGCCTGTAGCAGCCGGAGTCAGTCCTTTCTCCATAAGCTCCGCAAGTACCCCGGTGCTGCCGATTTTGGCGAGCTTATCGAGTGTCAGCATCACGGACAGGTGATCTTCAAGCGGAACTCCAGTTGCTTCCAGTATCTCGCCAAGGAAGCACCGGTTGTTCCATTTCAGGATGACAGGAATCTCTAGTCTGCGGAAGGCCTCCGCTGCGAGCTGCATCAGCTCTGCTTCTCCCTGCGGGCCGGCGATGCCCACCACATCGGCGTCGCATTGCAGGAATTCGCGCAATCGGCCTTTTTTGACCGGTCCATCCCGGAACACCTTGCCGATCTCATAGCGTTTATATGGGAACTCCATGCCCGGATTCAGGGCGATCACCTTGGCAAAGGGAATGGTCAGATCGTAGCGCAGCCCCAGCTGGCGGCCGCCCTGGTCGGTCAACTGATACATCTCGCGGAGAATCTCGTCACCTCCCGCATATTTGGAGGTCAGCAGCTCCAGCTCATTGAGCAGGGTTGTATCCATTGACTCAAAATCATACAGCTCAAACAGTTCGGTTAGCGTGGAGCGGACTTTTTGGCGGATGGACTGCTCCCGGCCGAAATAATCATAGGTACCTTTAACATTCTGCATGTTTAGCAGCTCCTTATTATTTTTTGTGTATTGCCCATTGTAAACAAAAAACGCGCCGGACCTTTTGGTCCCGCGCGCTTGATATGCGGCAGGGAGGCCAAACGCGAAAAGCGTCAGCCCTCCCTGAAAAATGTTCAGGAGTGCTAACGCTGCTTGTGATGATGAAGCTGATTCAGTATGATGGTTATGCTATTCATGCGAATCATGTCCCTTCAAGGCTGGATTACTGCACATTATATCGAATAATAACTTCAATAACAAGGGAGAATCATTTATGGAGGATACACAAATCATTGCCGAGGCCGAGAACTTTGCCAAAGAGCAGCTGGGACAGGATAAAACCGGCCATGACTGGTTCCACACGGACCGTGTGCGCAACACGGCGGCGCTGATCGCGGAGATGGAGAATGCGGATGTGTTTATCTGCACAGTAGCCGCGCTGCTGCATGATGTGGCGGATGAGAAGCTGAACCCGTCCAAAGAAGCGGGCCTAAATAAAGTACATAACTGGTTGAAGAAGCATTTGAACGATGAGGAACAGAGCGGGCACATCATGCAGATTATTGAAACGATGTCCTTCAGCGGCGGCGGAGGCGAACCCATGTCCACACTCGAAGGACAGGTAGTACAGGATGCAGACCGGCTGGATGCACTGGGTGCCATCGGGATTACACGGGTGATGGTTTTTTCAGGGGCTAAAGGCCGCCCGGTCTATGATCCGGAGATTCCTCCGCGTGATGAGTCTCTACAGAAGGAGTACCGCGACTATTCCAAAGGTACGGCGGTCAATCATTTCTACGAAAAGCTGCTGAAATTGAAGGATTTGATGAATACTGCCTACGGACGCAAGCTGGCGGAGGAACGGCATGGGTTCATGCTGAGCTTTTTAGAGCAATTTTATAAGGAATGGAATCAAGGGGGCCAGAAGCTGTTATAATAATAGAATGCACAATATGGAAGGAATAACAACTACATGAGTGAATTGCAATTTAGAGATTATGGTTTGAATGAAGAGATTATCCGCGCGCTGGACGTACTGAACTATCTGGAGCCGACTGAGGTCCAGAGTAAGGTCATTCCTGTAGCCCTGAAAGGTCAGGATTTGATTGTTAAATCACAGACCGGCAGCGGCAAAACCGCATCATTCGGCATCCCGCTCTGCGAGCTGGTGGATTGGGCGGAGAACAAGCCCCAGGCTCTGGTGCTGACGCCGACGCGCGAGCTGGCTGCACAGGTCAAAGAGGATATTACCAATATTGGCCGCTTCAAGCGGATCAAGGCGGTCGCATTGTTTGGCAAGCAGCCTTTTGCGCCGCAGAAGATTGAACTTACGCAAAAAACACATGTCGTCGTAGGCACTCCGGGACGGGTGTTTGACCATATCGAGCGCGGTACGCTGCCGCTGAACCGGATTAAATATCTGGTGATTGATGAAGCGGATGAGATGCTGAGCATGGGCTTTATTGAGCAGATCGAGCAGATTATCCAGAAGCTGCCCCGTGATCGCGTTACAATGTTATTTTCCGCCACATTGCCGGATGCAGTGAAGAACCTGTGCCGTAAATATATGACGGAGCCGGTGGACATTGAGATTGAAGCCAGCGGCATCACGACAGCGACGATTGAGCATGCACTGATTGAAGTGAGACAAGCTGCGAAGTTTGGCCTCTTATGCGACTTGCTTACGGTGGAGAACCCGGACAGCTGCATTATTTTTTGCCGGACACAGGATCAGGTGAACGCGCTGTTCCGGGGGATGGCCGATCTGGAGTACCCGGTGGACAAAATTCACGGAGGCATGATGCAGGACGAGCGCTTTGAGGTGATGAACGCTTTTAAACGGGGCCAGTTCCGCTATCTGATCGCTACTGACGTAGCCGCACGCGGCATTGATATTGAGAACATCACCCATGTGATCAACTACGATATTCCGATGGAAAAAGAGAGCTACGTACACCGTACCGGACGCACCGCACGTGCAGGCAAAAGCGGCAAAGCCATCACCCTCGCTACACCGAACGAGCACAAATGGGTGAAAGACATTGAGAGCTATATCGGCTTCAGCCTGCCGGTGATGAAAGCTCCTTCGGAGGATGCCGTGGCTTATGCCAAACCTGCTTTTGACGAGAAGCTGGGCAAACAGCAGGTCCGCAAGAAGGGCAAAACCGAGGTCATGAACCAGGACATCATGAAGCTCTATTTCAACGGAGGCAAGAAAAAGAAGCTAAGAGCTGTTGACTTCGTCGGCACCATTGCCAAGCTGGAAGGGATCACCGCTGAAGACATCGGGATCATCACGATCCAGGATAATGTAACCTACGTGGATATCCTGAACGGCAAAGGGTCGCTGGTATTGCAGGCGATGAAGGACACAACAGTGAAGGGCAAGCTGCTGAAGGTGCATCTTGCGAAGAAGTAGAGCAGCTGGCAATCCGTTAAGTAGCTACCCAATGTATACAGTTGATGTCCGTATGGACGTAGATGTGTAAGCTAACAGATATCACCGGTAATTACGCAGAACCATTAATATATTGCCGTATGAAAAAGCCTCCGCATAGCCTTATGGGCAAAGCGGAGGCTTCGTTTTATTTCAAAGAACTTGAGAAGGCATAGTGATATTTGAGGAAGCTCATTGAATATCGAGGCATTCCTCATGTATGAGCCTGACATGCTCAAGTTCACGTTCTGTTCTGTATTCCCGTAGATGTGGGTCCGTTTACTTAATCAAACTAAGGACCTGCACCCCCCGCCCCCCGGAAAGCCCCTCGAAACTCTTAAAGTGAATCTCACGTATTCAAGCCTCCCGTCCTAGTAACGGAGAAATAGATGGAAAAAGTAAACTTAATATGTGGAAAATAAACTTTTTTGGACTTTTATGTGGAAAAAGTAGACCTGTTTTAACCAAATACCCGGCAAGAGGGTTCAACAGGCGAATTAATGATCCTTTTTCCACCTAGCATGCTGAAGTGCATGTATACCTCAGAATTAGTGAACCTTTTTCCACCTAGCTTTTTAGCCGCGTACTTGGTTTCCAGTAAATTAAACTGTCCCTCGTGCTCAGCATGCCCAGTAAATTAATATTTCTGTTACTACTTAGCAGCTGCCGCAGATTGAAGGTTTAGTGAGCTTCCTTATACGCCCGGATCTCGATTAGCTCCGCGTGCCGGCTTCCGTTGGTTGCGTCTATGAGGACTCTTATACGCTGTGCCTGCACAGGTTCCGGCAACAGATGGATTACTTTGCGTTTGCGGTTGCCGGTGCCGCCAGCAATCTCCGTCCACTGTCCGCCAGCACCCTGGGCTTCCACCCGGTAATCACGGATCAGCTCGGGGATGACCGTAAAAGGGGTGCGGTGATGGTGCAGATTCACCAGATCTTCGTTCACATCATCGTTGAAGGTCAGATGAATCTCGGCTATACTCTGCTCTGTATCCCATTCCAGCTGCAGCCATTCCGGCTTACCGGCCGTGATCGGCTCCGACATCCACTGCTGCGGACCGCCGAACGGGCGGTGATAGCCGTTCACAGCTTTGTCCGCCGCGAACGCCGCCGTCGGTGAGCTGAGCCGGAAGCAGAACGGCCGCCTGGCCTGGCCCTTCATCTTCCAGAGGACGACGAGCTGATCCGTCGAGTGGTCCTCCAGATCCTTCGAGATCTGCGGGTGCTCATCCTTGAAGAAGACCAGCACGCCGCTGTGCGGCTCCAGCGAATGATGAAGGCTGACCGCAGGGTTCGCCTTGATGACTACAAAAGCGTTCTGCGGCACCTCCGGCTGCCACTGCAGATCGAAGGCAACCCACTGCCGCCGCCCGGCTCCGGCAGGTGCCGTTGCCCGTGCCCGCAAGGTATGCGGCACGTAATTCTCCCCGCGGCCGGTGTCCCACAGCTCGGCCGTCACTTCCGCTGCCTGCTCCGCGTCCAGCAGCAGCTCAAAGCCGTGGATTCCCGGGTCTGCCGGGAATAGCACGGCAACATCCCTGCGCAGCGGCCAGGCTTCGCCCGGCTGCGTCAGCCCGAGCGCGCAGCGCGCGCTAGAGGCGCTTACCCGCGCCTTCCGGGCCAGATCTGCTTCATCGCTGCTCTGCAGGCCGATGATCGAAGCGTCCTGCCGCAGCAGCGTCTGCCGCAGCTCCGGCAGGTGCCGCGCTTGCAGCTCGCGCGGCGTAAGGCCTAGGCGGCTGGCGAGCGCCGCCCCGGTGCCGGCGGCTTCGCCGATGACGGCGCAAGTTGCCATCACCCGCGTCGTGCCGAAGGCGACATGGGTGGCGCTGATATTGCGCCCGGCCATGAGCATATTCCGCACATTTACGGAATACAGGGATCGGAAGGGGATGTGATACACCCCGTCCGCATGCATATGCTTTGAGCCGCTGGCATCAGCGTACATCCCCTGCGGGGGATGGAGGTCGATCGACCAGCCGCCAAAGGCCACCCCATCCGCGAACCCGCGCTGGGCGATAATATCATTCTGGTTCAGCACGTAGTCACCGGTGAACCTCCGGTATTCACGTTTGCCGGGCAGGGAGCCGACCCATTCCAGCGTCATGTTCTCCGCGCCGAACTTGCCGGAATTTTTGATATAGTCCCAAATGCCGTAGATGACCGACCACAGCTCGTCACGGATCATTTCATTGTCATGCACCGTGTCGTGCTCGCCGCCCCACTCAATCCACCAGTAGTGGCAGCCGGAGTCGCCGCTTTTAATAACCCGGCGGAGCGGAATCGTGGTCTCCGAGATATCCTTGGCAAAGGAAGGCGGAACAAAGTTTACCGGTACCCCCGTATCCTTCGTATAAAAGAGAATGGTACTGCCAAGCGTAATCCCGTCCGCAATTTCAGGAGCCCACTCCTCGCCGTATTCACTGCGGGCTTCCCGGCCGAGGGCGAATGTGGCCCCGGCCAGAAAGCCGATCAATCCATCGCCTGTACAGTCCAGATACAGGCTGCTCTTGAACGTGATCCGCCGCTCCGAGGCCATCATCCAGCCCACCACGGCGGTGATCGTCCGGTCATGCTCCGGGCCTTCAGCCATTACCTCATGAATATCTGTATTTAGATAGAGTGAAATATTCGCTTCAGCTTTGACGGCCTCCAGCACAACCAAATCCCATACATAAGGATTGCCTTCGGGGTTCCGGTACTGGTTCTCGATGAACAGCTCGCCCATAATACCGGTTTCGCGTGCATATCGGTTCGTACCATGTGCAGTTGCTCCGCAGACCCAGACACGCACCTCACTGCTGGAGTTGCCACCGAGCACGGGGCGGTTCTGCACCAGCGCCACTTTTTGCCCCAGTCGGGCTGCTGCGATGGCTGCACATACCCCGGCCAATCCGCCCCCGATCACCGTAATGTCATTGTTCACTAGCTCCTGCTTCATCCCTACAGCACCTCATATCGGTTGATATTTGAACATATCTATAGTTTCATAATGAAGCTGTCACTTTACTTTTTAAATGCATGTATTTATCATTTAGCATATACTTTATTTCAGATCGGAGAGGCGGGGCATGGAACTGTTGGACCATATCTACTGGAGGCAGAAGAGAGAGTTTGCGCTGCCGTGGGACCGCTATGAAGCATGGGTGGTTTTTGCTGTTGAAGAGGGTGTGTTCCGCTTTGAGATTGGCGGACACTCGGGGGAAGCGGGATTTGCAGATCTAGTGGTCTGTCCGCCGGGAGTCCCCTTCGTTCGGGAAACGGTCACGCCCCTGACCTTTCATTATATCCAGTTCACTGCGGATGCCGGATGCCGGCTTCCTCCGGGTCTGCTTCATTTGAATGACACGAAACGGCTGAGCTCCACTTATGCCTATCTGCGCCAGCTTGCCGAGGACAGCAGCCCTGAGTCGTTGGGATGGAAAACGCACCTCGTTGCGGATTTGTGGCAGCTGTACCACATGGAGAGCAGAGAGGCCGCAGGGGTGGGCAAATTTACGGAAGATGCCCTGATGGCGGATGCGGCAGCGGCTATTACTGCACAGGCCTGGGAACCGTTAAGTCTGCTGGACACCGCGCGGAGCCTGGGACTGAGTCCTGTGCAGCTGACTAGGCGGTTCCGTGAAGCATTCGGGGAGACGCCATCCTCGTACCTGAAATCCATACGTCTAAGCAAAGCACGCACGCTGCTGAAGGACAGTGAGCTAACCCTGGCACAGATCGCCGAACGCTGCGGCTATGAGAACGGATTTTATTTAAGCAGAGTGTTTACGAACGCCTCTGGAATGAGTCCGGCAGAGTACCGGAAGCGGCACAGGGTATAGCGGAGAGGCCAGAAGGTGACTTTTTCGGCTGCAAAACCTTGGGGAATACCGTTGATTTTAAAAAAAGTAATCGGGTCGGGCCGGGTCTGGAGCTATAAACTGCTGTACCTGCTGCCGCGCTACGCATCTCATTATTCGGGCGTAGCGCCCATAAGCTGTTTAAGACTTATATGATATTACACCACAAAAAACCTTCCGTAATCGCCTTTATGCTGAGGCGTCTCACGGAAGGTTTTGCTTGTTCAGCATGCTCATGAAGAGCTACAGATAGACATTCTGTAAGGACGTTTGACTTTATGAAGTCTTTCGCCTATGCATTATACTGCGCCTGATACAGGCGGCTGTAAGTGCCTCCGGCATTTACCAGTTCCTCGTGACGGCCTTCCTCGGAGATGCCGTCCTCGTTCACGACGATGATCCGGTCAGCATTTTTGATGGTTGTCAGACGGTGGGCGATCACAAGGGTTGTCCGTCCAACAGACAGGTCCGCCAGCGACTGCTGAATCGCGGCTTCCGTCTCCGTATCCAGTGCCGAGGTCGCTTCGTCCAGAATTAGGATCGGCGGATTCTTCAGGAACATCCGGGCGATGGCGAGCCGCTGCTTCTGCCCGCCGGACAGCTTCACACCGCGTTCGCCAATAACGGTATCCATTCCGGCAGGCAGGCCGTTAATCAGTTCCTCCAGATGCGCGCGTCTCGCTGCCTCCCAGATTTCCGGCAGCTCGGCATCGAGTTTGCCGTAGGCGATATTCTCGCGGATCGTGCCGGAGAAGAGGAAGACATCCTGCTGCACAATCCCGATTTGCTTCCGCAGCGCATTCAGCTTCATGCTGCGGATATCGGTTCCGTCAATGGAAATATAGCCGCCGGTCACATCATAGAAGCGGGGCAGCAGGCTGCAAATAGTGGTTTTACCTGCGCCGGAGGGCCCGACGAAAGCAATGGTCTCACCGGCATTTACCTTCAGACTGATGCCATCCAGCACCGGACGGCCCGGATCATAACCGAAGCTGACACGGTCAAAGACGATATCTCCGCGGAGGGCGTGGACATCCACAGCGCCGGGCTGATCGGCGATATCGGGCTCTGTATCAATGACCTCAAGGTAGCGTTTGAAACCGGCAATGCCTTTTGGATAGCTCTCAATGACCGCATTAATCTTGTCAATCGGCCGGAAAAAGATATTGGACAGCAGAATAAACGCAACAAATTCGCCAATCTCAAGCTCACCCTGAATGAAGAACCAGGCACCGCAGACCATCACGACGATCGTAATCAGACGGGTCATCATATAGCTGACTGACAAGCTTTTGGCCATCAGCTTATACGCCATGAGCTTGGTCTTGCGGAACATCTGGTTGTCGACGGCAAACAGCTGTTTCTCATACTCCTCATTGGCAAAAGATTGAACCACGCGGATTCCCCCGACATTGTCCTCAATCCGGGCATTGAAATTGCCCACATTGCTGAAAAGCTGGTGATACGTGGAGGTCATGTTACGGCCAAAATGGATAATGATCCAGGCCATAAGCGGAACAATGATGAAGGTAATAACCGCCAGCTTGAGATTGATATCGGCCATCAGGATAAATGCGCCCACAAGGGTCATCACGGCGATGAACACATCCTCCGGCCCATGATGCGCCACCTCGCCGATATCGTTCAGATCATTCGTAATCCGGCCGATCAGATGACCGGTTTTGTTGTTGTCAAAGAACCGGAAGGATAATTTCTGAATATGATCGAACATTTTTTTGCGCATATCGGTCTCGATGTTGATCCCCAGCATATGCCCCCAGTAGGTTACAATATATTGCATTGCGGTATTTAGCGCGTAAATGGCCATCAGGGCGATGCAAGCGATCAGAATCAGCGGCCAGTCCTGCCCGGGCAGCAATTCGTCGATGAATTTATTAACCGCCACTGGAAATGCCAGCTCCAGCAGACCGGCTCCCACCGCACAGGTGAAGTCGAGAATAAATAATTTTTTGTATGGACGGTAATAGGAAAAAAAACGACGCAGCATCTCTTATTCACTCATTTCTGTTCTGTATAGTGATATTTCACTGTTGAGAGTCATTCTCAATAAGAACCTCATGTTAAGGATACTAAAGAGGGTGAAGTGTTTTGTCAACGGAAAGATATTTTAAGTGGAGAACGAAACAGTACCTGCGTATTTTTGTCTAATCACCCAATCCTCAGCTGCTTTATGTACATAGTGTAGTGTATACAAGCATAAAGGAGGAATTTACATGAGTGAAAATGGAAGAGGATACGGTGCATTTACTTCCACTGGCGCAATTCTGGTACTGTTCATCCTGCTCGTTATCATTTCTAAATCCCTCTGGGTATAATTAGTGATGTGTCTCCAAATGTAAAGCCAGTCCCACAGACTGGTTTTTTTTATTGTGTATGGCAGAAACTTTGCCGGAAAATTTGTGCAGAGCATTCTTGGAGGGGATATAATGTAACAATGTGATTATTACATAGAACAGCCTTATTACCTGGACAAGCCTTTGGGGTGTAAGGGTGAAAGACTGCAATCGGGAGGACAACATGAAAGTAAAACATCAAGATGCTGCATTACCGGAACTGGGCAAGGCCCGGCCGGACAAGGAAGCCAGCCGTATTCTGCTGATCGTGGGGATTATCTGCGTCGCTGCGGCTCTTCGGGCTCCCTTCACCTCCGTTGGACCATTGCTGGGCATGATCCGTGATGATCTGGGATTGTCAAATACACTGGCGGGAGCGATTACCACGTTGCCGCTGCTGGCATTTGCTATGCTGTCACCTTTTGCGCCACAGCTGGCCCTGCGGTTTGGCACCGCCAATGTTCTTGTGCTGGCCATGCTGGCCTTATCCATGGGCATTCTGATCCGCTCGGGTTCGGGAACGGCCATGCTGTTCGCAGGCACAGCGATAATCGGGTTGTCCATCGCCGTCTGCAATGTACTGCTGCCGGGACTGATCAAGGGAAGATTCCCGGAGAATATCGGACTTATGACTGGGGTTTATACCCTATCCATGAATATCTGTGCGGCTGCTGCCTCAGGCATCAGCGTCCCGCTGGCACAGCATGCCGGATTCGGCTGGCGGGGGACTCTGGCGATGTGGTTTGTGGTGGCCGCGCTGGCGACCCTGTTCTGGATTCCTCAGATGCGGAATATGACGAGGGGCGGCAGTGAGGGTAAACGGCAATCCTCCGTTCAGCTCTGGCGGTCTCCGCTAGCCTGGCAGGTTACCCTGTTCATGGGGCTGCAATCGCTGCTGTATTACGTGCTGATTGCCTGGTTTTCCGTGATATTGGTTGAACGGGGGATGACCTCCAGCCATGCGGGCTGGATTCTTTCTCTCATGCAGCTGGCCCAGCTGCCGTTTACTTTTTTCGTGCCCCTTTGGGCGGGCAAAATGAAAAACCAGCGCAGCCTGGTGCTCATTACATCCATTCTTTTTATGATTGGAATTCTCGGGGTATGGCTGGGCAGCAGTGGCTGGATGGCAGTTTGGGCTATCTGCATAGGAATTGCCGGCGGGTTTGCCTTCGGCCTCGTCATGATGTTTTTCAGTCTGAGGACCCGCAGCACACAGGAAGCCAGCGGGCTGTCCGGTATGGCCCAATCGGTGGGGTATCTGCTTGCTGCAATGGGTCCCGCCCTCTTCGGACTGCTGCATGACGTGACCCATAGCTGGAACGTGCCGCTGGCATTACTCGTTGTGGCAAGCATTTTATTGTTCATAGTAGGACTTGGAGCGGGCAGTAGCCGTTTTGTGGGCGACAAAAGATAAACTCAGTAAAGTGTACCTGTGATAATTTTATAATCAATGGCATCCATGAAGACCAAGTGATATCTTGTGTAATGCAGTCCAGAATTCGCTATCCACTTTAGCTTAGTAAGATATTCGTTCTTTGCTCCATAAGCTGCAACAAAATTCTCTTGCAATTGATTGGCAAAGAGAGTATAGTCTTATATACAGCGATCAAAACGCTGAAGTTCATAATGTGCGGTCATGGCGGAATTGGCAGACGCGCTGGCTTCAGGTGCCAGTGATAGCAATATCGTGGAGGTTCGAGTCCTCTTGACCGCATCACCTTACAAATATGGTTCGTAGTTGCTTAGGCAATTACGGACCTTTTTTACGTGGATTGGAGACTTAAGCTATTGCTCATGACTTGAGCATGGGCATGATCTTGTTCTTCAAGAAAAATGAATGGAGAGCATATTCCAATAGAATAAGAAAAAAGTATAACCAAAGCTCATGAGTGCCAGCAAATAACGGCCGTACATAACAAGCCGGTGCTGAGCAGGATTCGAACGATGGAGGCTCGCAGTCCTAACAGCAAGGGCGATCGCAGCGGCGGAAGCAAGAAAAGGCAGAGAGGAGAAGCCCCAGGCATACCATGCCGGGTATCCGAATGTCATTACTTGTGAGTTCCCATACAGGAATTGGCCTATCAGGAAGACTGAAAAGACTGCCGCGATACATCCCACATGTCCGGGACCGTGTGGTCTCTTGCGCAGCATCAATCGCAGCAGGCTTCGAGCCAGAGCAATAATTGTGATGAAGATCCACAACAAGCCAACACCTGCGTAGACGGCAAGGAGGGTGGAGGGTTGCTGTACAAACGGCGGCTCTTCCTTAATGGTTACCCCTTGGATAAAGGTCAGCTTCCAGGGGCCGTGCTGTCGATGGAACCAGATGAAGTCTCCGCTGTCCTTGTCACGAAACAATCCTGTTCCTGCAGGAATATAGGTTTTGGTTTGCTCCGATCCAGTTCCTTCGGGAAAGACTCCATTAACCAGCAGCGACTTCCCGGTGCTTTGCACTTCAAAGTTTCTTCCGCCCAGCCATCTAAACCATTTGCCCCAGCCATGCTGAGGCCCCAGACCGATGGTGTATGTCCGCACATATTGCTCCAGATCGGGGGAGGGGGTAGAGACAATTGGAGCAGCCTGTTTTTGTTCCTCCGGCAGCAGGCGGACAATGGCATCTGTCACTTGATCGCGAAGAGGCTTTCCTGATGAGACTGCGTTGCTCACAACAAATATACCAAGTCGATACTTGGGTATAAGCTCCATCTTGGCAGAATAGCCATCGATGTCGCCAGTATGCGACAGAGAAAGCAGGCCACTTTTTAAGCGGTTTCGAAATAAGCCGTAGCCTACGCCCTCCACATCCGGATGCTCTGTAAACTGCCTTGCCTGCATTTCATTTATGCTGGTCCGTTTTAGAATATGCTGTTCCCGGTAGCCTCCTTCGTTCAACAAAGCCATCATGTAGTGAGCCCATTCATCGGGTATCACACTGAGGGCTCCCGCCCCCGGCAGATTCAAGTAAGAATAGGGGATTTCCTGATACTTTCCCTTCTGATACTGATAGGATTTGGCCATGTTCCTGTCGTTCTCCTGATGCAGCAGGCTGGCACTTGGCATTTGAAGAGGATCGAATAAGCTATGTTTCATATAAGTCTCAAGCGTGCCTCCCGTCACCTGTTCGATGAGGAAGCTGGCAAGCCCCACTCCGGCATTACTGTAAGCATATTCTGTCCCAGGCTCCCGAACAGGAGGTTGCTTGTCGAGATATTGCCGCAAAAAACTCCCAGCCGGTATAACCTTGTCCGGTGATTGCGCTGCCAGATGATAGATAGCTTCATCCAGGCCAGCCGTGTGAGTCAACAACTGGTGCAGGGTAATGGGGTGATTCTTGTAGAGGGGCACCTTGAAGCTGGTGAGATAGGTGTTAATATTCTTATCCATGGACAGCTTCCCTTGCTCTTGCAACTGCATGGCTGCTGCTGCCGTGATGGACTTGGTGAGCGAGCCGATCCGCATAACTGTCTGAGCGGGATTAACAGGAATCTGCTTCTCCATATCGGCATAGCCATAGCCTTTGCTGAATACAATGCGATTGTCCTTCGTCACTACGACAGCAGTGCCTGGAATATGATCGGCCTTCATGATTCCGCTGAGGAGCGGAGTCAGAGTCGCTTCCAGTCGTTCCTGCGTCATTGCGTCATCTCCGCTGGCTGCTTGCGCAGCAGACACCCCTCCGAAAATACTCATCCACACCATAACAGAAATACTTACTACAGATTTCAAATTCACTATCAGAACCTCCCAGACAGATATGTGCAAGTCTTCTGGAATAAGAATAAGGGAGCATTCTTTCAGAGCCATGTCGCCAATCTTACAATAACCTTAAATCGCTGAAAACAGCCCGGGATATGATAAACTAATGGTCATGGAAGCTGGATGAATGAGGAGGTTGGGATGTGCAGCGAACGGTACTGCTCGTCGATGACAACCCGGAAATTGTAGAGCTGTTGAGACTTTTTCTGGAAAAGGAAGGACTGCGCGTTATAGAAGCCTATAATGGCGCTCAAGCATGGGCATGCATTCAGCAGGAGCCCGTTGATCTTGCCGTGCTTGATATTATGATGCCTGAGCTTAACGGTGTTCAATTGCTGCAGTTGCTCCGCACGGAGTACAAGCTGCCGGTAATATTGCTGTCTGCCAAGAATCAGGATAGTGACAAGATTCTTGGCCTTCGTCTTGGAGCCGATGATTTCATCTCCAAACCGTTTAATCCCTTAGAGGTTGTGGCCCGGATTCATGCAATGCTTAGGCGTACATATGACTTAAATGAACCGGCAGCACTTGGTCAGGAACCTCCGGCGCAGAGCAGTATCGGTGAGCTGACGCTTGACCATGGGGACTGCGTGTTATACAAGTCAGGGCGGGAGATACCGTTGACCGCAATCGAATATAAGCTGCTGTCCACGTTTATGAACGCGCCGGGGCGCATTTTTACCAAGAAGCAATTGTTTGAGCAGGTCTGGTCGGAACATTACTATGAGGATGCCAACACCATTATGGTCCACATCTCCAGATTGCGCGATAAGGTGGAGGAAGCTCCGAAGCAGCCCGTGTACATTCGCACGATCCGGGGACTGGGGTACAAGTTTGCCAAAAAGGATGATTTCCGCTGAAAAAAACAAAGCTGATCTCCAAGCTGATCCGATCCTATGTTTATTTTGCCCTTACTTTGGGGCTGGTTGTTGTAGTCTTCCTGATGCTGGTTATTGACTTGAACAGCCAGACTATTGAGCTGACATTACCCATGCTGCTTCTGCTGCTTGCGCTGTTTGGCATGAGCATTTACATATACGGCCTCTGGACGGCGAAACGGGTTACCAGGCCACTGGAGCATATCGCAGAAGCCATAGAGAGAATGGGCAAGGGACAATATAACGAGCGTCTCCTTATAACGGGGGATTATGAGTTCTCGGTAATTCAGCACCGGTTTAATGAAATGGCGGAGTCCCTGGAACAGGCGGAGAAGGAGAATCGCAGGCTGCAGGAAGGCAAGCAACGGATGCTGGCCGATCTGTCCCATGATCTCAAGACACCGATAACAACCATACAGGGTTATGCCAAGGCATTCCAGCTGGGGCTGGTTGATAATGAGGAAAAGAAAGAGCGGTATCTGCAGCTCATGTACAATAAGGCAACTCTGGTCACTGAGCTGATTGATGATCTGTTTAGACTTTCCAAGCTGGAGCGTACGGACTATCCTGTGTTGTTGGAGCAGGGAGATCTAGCAGAATTGCTGAGAAAAATTGCGGCTGATTATTATGATCCCTTTGAAGAAAAGGGTATGGCTATGGAAATGGATATACCCCCGGGTGAGGTATTGGCCAATTATGACTCTGCTCTTATGGGTAGAGCCATAGGTAACCTGCTGTCCAACGTTCTCCTGCATAACCCTGAGGGTACAGAGGTCTTTATCGCACTTGAAGAATTGGCTGATGAAGTAGTGATAACGGTTCAGGATAACGGTGTTGGGATCTCTGATGAGCTGAAGGATGTAATTTTTGAGCCCTTTGTACGTGGAGATGCGGCCCGGCCGGGAGATGGGGGAACCGGATTGGGGCTGGCTATCACCAAGCAAATCATGGAGCTGCACAGAGGTGTGCTAAGACTTGATAACCGGAACGGCTTGACCGTATTTGAGCTGGTTGTCTGCAAAAAGCTCAGTGCCGGGGAGTAAGCACCGGGAGTCAAAAACGAGACTGTTACACCAGAAGCATCTTTTCCGAAAAAAAGGTATACTAGGATTAGTTTCAGTCCCCACTTTCACAGAGGAGGCTCTATCACTTGACCGACATACTCTTTAAGCATCTATTTTTGCGGTCCTCTATAGGGTTCGCAGTAGTCTCCACGAAAGACGGTACCATGATTATGGCGAATCCCGCGCTCTGCAGTATGTTCGGGTATTCGGAAGCAGAAATGATGAATCTCCGTTACCTGGATATTGCGTACCCGGAGGATAAGCCTGCTGCTGATCATGATATGATCATGCAATATTTGCTGCGCAGTCCCGGTGCGGCTGTAAATAAAGAGAGACGTTTTGTGCGCAAGGACGGCAGGATCATTTGGATTGCATTACATATTTTCTTAACGTTTGATGAGACTACCGGTGATCCTCTTCACCTAATCGCCGAATTGACGGAAATTACAAGCCGTAAGCTCGCCGAGAAAAAGATTGAGGAGGACCGGCTGCTCTATAATCTGATTACGCAGAATACACCGGATATGATTTCCTTTGCGGATGCGGACGGAACGGTACGCTACGTGTCTCCATCCGTTGAGAAGCTGCTTGGTTACCCGATGGAAGAGGTGATCGGCAGGAAAAGACCGGATTTCTATCATGAAGAAGATGTGATAGAAATGACTGAGCACGGGAAGGCATATTCCGACAGTGATGTGTTTACCCGCCGGGCCCGGCATAAGGATGGGCATTATCTGTGGCTCGAAAATTCATTTCAGGTGATGCGTGACAGCGATGGGAATGTAGAGCAGGTACTGACTATTGCCCGTGATATCACAGAACGCAAGAAATATGAGAATATGCTGGCAACTGCCCAGGCGCTGGGCCAGATGGGTTCATGGGAATGGGATTCCCCAAGCAGGCAAATGACCGTTTCGAAACAGCTGCGGTTAATTTTTGATATGTGCGAAAATGGCGAAATTGGCACGCACAGCCATATTGATTATTTGCAGCTGTTAGCCCGCGTGGTTCCAGAGGACCTGGCGCAGCTGCGGGTGGAGCTGCACAAGACATTGAAGTCCGGGGTTAATGGTCAATATGTGTTTAGAATTGAGAACGAGAAGGGCGAGCGCAGGGTTATTTATACCTACTGGGAAGTCGTGCTGGATACAGCAGGTAAAACCTTACAGGTGAATGGGATTGTACAGGATATCACCGAACGCTACCGGATGGAGGAGCAGCTTCGTGAGAGTGAGCGGAACTACCGGCTGATTTCTGAGAATTCATTGGATTTTATCTCCCGGAATACCACGGACAGCGAGGCTGCTTACCTGTATGCATCGCCAGTTTGCCAGCCTATGCTAGGTTACACACCAGAGGAGCTGGAAGGCTCGAGTGGCATGCAGTACGTTCATCCGGATGATGTTGACAGAGTTCATTCTTATCTGCAGAAGAGCATGGAGGGCAGCAAGCTGGAGCCAATCAATTTCCGCTTCTTGTGCAAGGATGGCTCTTACTTATGGGTGGAAACGACGCTGCGCCATATCAGTGCAGGCCCGGGTGGCATGGCCGAAATGGTCTGTGTCACCCGCAATGTGTCCGAGCGCAAGCAATATGAACTGAAGCTGCTGGAAAGTGAGAACCGTTATAAATCCCTGTTTGAGTATAATCCGTCCGCGATCAGTGCGATGGATCTGGATGGGCATATCCAGTCACTGAATGCCAGTCTCCAGCAACTGAGCGGCTATCCGCGCGGGAGTCTTCTGCATTCCAGTTACAGCGAGATTATTGACCCGGAAGAGCTGGATTTTGCCCAGGAACGTTTTGAGCAGGCAGCGCAAGGATTACCTCAGACCTTTGAGAGCAGACTGATCCACAGGGGAGGTTATCCGGTTGAGGTCAGCGTGATCTATGTGCCGATTATGGTGAACAGCCAAGTCGTGGGTGTGTTCGGTATTACCAGTAACATCACAGAACGCAAACGCCATCTGCAGCAGATTGAGAAGCTCAGCTATGAGCATGCGCTGATTCTGAATTCGGTCTCCGAAGGTATCTTTGGTATGAATCTTGAGGGCGAAACGATGTTTATTAATCCGGCTGCATCGACGATGCTGGGGTATGAGCCAGGTGAACTGGCGAGGAATATTAAGCTGCATACCGTGGAACAGACATGGCTGGACGCCGAACCGTATACCAGCGGACGGAGGTCGCTATCGGACTCCCTCGCAAGCTATCTCTCATACGAGGACAAGGAAGGGGTGTTCTGGAGACAGGACGGTTCCAGCTTCCTGGTGAAATACCGCATGTCTCCAATATTTGATCATGGGGAACGGAAGGGCGCGGTTGTCGTCTTCCGGGACATTACGGAAGAAAAGGCTATTGTAAGGGCAAAGGAATCAGCGGAGCAGGCAGACCGGGCCAAGTCGGAATTCCTGGCAATCATGAGCCATGAGCTGCGTACGCCGATGAACGGAATCATTGGCATGGCGGATCTTTTGGCTGGAACTGAGCTTGATGAAGAGCAGGAATACTACACACAAATTATCAACAAAAGCAGCGAGACCTTGCTGCATATTCTGAACGAGGTGCTGGATTTCAGCAAGATTGAAGCCGGGATGATGACGCTGGATCTGCAGACAGTAGATCTGTCCCAGGTGCTTCAGAATGTGACCGAGCTGTTTTATCCAAAAGTCAAGGAAAAGGGCCTGCTGCTTCATACTGAGCTGGACCCGGATTTACCGCTACTTGTGGTGACGGATGAGGCCAGATTGCGCCAGATTCTGGTGAATCTCCTCGGCAATGCAGTGAAATTTACCGAAGAGGGCGAAATTCACATTACTGCGAAGCTGCAATCCATTGCCGATACCGGTGATCTGGTTGTTAAATTCACTGTGAAAGATACAGGAATCGGCATTCCGCAAGGCAGCCAGGGGCTGCTGTTTCAGTCCTTTTCCCAGCTTCACCCCTCGATCAACCGCAAGTATGGCGGCACAGGACTTGGCCTGGCGATCAGCAAAAGACTGGTGGAACTGCTGGGCGGAATGATCGGTGTAGACAGCAGCGAAGGAGAAGGGGCGGAATTCTTTTTCACTATCCATGTTTTCCTGCCGCTGTCGGAACTTACCTATGATCAACTCTCCATAAGTCCAACTGATACGCGTAATGAGAAGAATGCAGGGGACAGAACCTCCTCGGAGGGTGAATACGGTCCGTTGTCTATCTTGATTGCTGAAGATCACCCGGTGAATCTGCAATTGCTTCAGGCCTACCTCAAAAAGCGCGGATATTGCGCCGATGTGGTGTTGAACGGCGAGAAGGCTGTTGAAGCGGTGCGCTCGCATCATTATGATCTGGTATTCATGGATATTCAAATGCCGCTCATGGACGGGATTGAAGCGACCAGCATCATTCGCCACGAAATGGGGCAGACTCCGGTTATTGTTGCTGCAACAGCTTTTGCCCGCAAAGAGGACAAGGAGCTGTGTCTTAGAGCAGGTATGCAGGACTTTATCTCCAAGCCGATCTCACCGGCTGAAGTAGATAGAGTGCTGCGGGAATGGTCCGCCCATATCCATAGATAAGGTGTGTTTTTTTGAAAAGGGGCTTGTGAATGAGAGGGCTTGTGTATGGGCTGTTTGCAATACTGTATCTGTTGACCACATTCTTCGGCCTCGGTCCGGTGCTGTTCGCCGACGGCTCCGCCAAAGAGCGGACGCTCACCCTAATCGTGGTTCTTGTGATCTATGCGGCGATTACAGTCTGGCTGCGGATCATCCTGAAGAGGCTGCGCAGGCGTTGACACGTGAAGATTTTAAAGGCTGCGGTTATTTAGCCACGTGTCCGGATTCGTGGATCTCAGCCCAGGTTGCCACCGAGTCAGCATTGGTATAGACATAGGGAGTGGAGGGGGACGGAACCGGAACAATGCTATCGGGTATTATTTTTATGACTTCCTTGCCTTGATAAAACGACATATGAAGCTTGCCCCGAACCTCAATCCAGGTATCGGCCGGCAGGCTTATTTGCGTTGCGGGATCAAGGAGGATGCCTAGGGGAGTTGCGTCTGCCGTACAGCACTGCACCAGGAAGCGGCTAACCGCGAACGCCTTTTTGGCCCCTTTTCCGTTCTCCTGATATAGAAATCCGGTCACAGTTATCGATTTGCCCTCAAATTGCGGTTTGTACAAGTCGATAGCTCCCAGGGTTTCCGAAAAAATCTCCGGATACACCTGGATTACAGGCTGCGCATACAGCTTCCCGGCGAGCTCGGCGAACTCCTCCAGGTAAGGACTTGCGGCATTGAATTTCACATGCTCAGCGGCTTCCTCGGCAATGTAGGATAAGGCGATACCTTTCTTGGCCGCTGCCTCGCTGCCTAGCGAACGGTCGGGAAGCAGGAAGCCTAACAGCAGCGGGAACAAAAACAGGCTGTACAGCATAGCGCTGCCCAGTCCGGATCGCGGCAGGCGGTGCTCACAGTCGCAGAGCAGCGTGCTTTTGCCGAATAACGCCTGGATTCCGAGACTTAGCGCCATCAGTGCCAGCGGTACCGGACAAAGGCGAATCCAGCGTGCCAGCTTGGGGGCGACATAGTAATGCAGCGCATCCTGCTGAACCAGGTGCCCGATATAGAGCGCGAAGAGCAGCAGGACCAGCGACCTGAATCCATAGTGCATCCGGATGCTCCGGGAGTCATTCATATGCGGACCTCCTGAACGTTCTTGAGGGTATCATAGCCACAGCGAGGCTAGAACGGAAGTGATAAACACAGCTGAAAAGATCAGGAAAAACAAATAAAAAGCAAATTTGGTCTTGAATAGCGAGAGCAGCATCAGCGAGTTTTTGAAATCGAGCATCGGTCCCAGCACCATAAAGGCAAGCAGGGAGCCGCTGGGAAATGTATGCAGAAAAGTGGAGGCAACAAAGGCGTCCGAGGTTGAGCATAGCGAGAGCACATACGCGAGCCCCATCATGAACAGATAGGAGCCCAGCGGCTTCCCGCCAATGGCGGCCAGGCTGCCTTGATCCATGAAGGTCTGAATGCCAGAGGTGAGCAGACACCCGATAATCAGATATTTGCCCATTTCAAAAAACTCCTCCGACGTATGCACGAATACAGCAACCAGTTTGCCGCCGCGCGTACTGCGCTCATGGATTTCTCCGCCCTCCCGGCTGATCGAGAGCCGGAGCGGTGATTTGCGGACGGTGGCATACACCACCAAACCGATCACGAAGGCCACGAGAAAGGCCAGTCCCATCCGAGCATAAGCCAGCTCCGGATGGGCGCGGAAGGCCGTCAATGTAGCCCCGTAGACCACTGGATTCAGGATTGGACCCGACAGGATGAAGACGATGGCCACGTATAGCGGCATCCCTTTGTGCATCAGGCGGCGGACCAGCGGAATCATCCCGCATTCACATACAGGGAAAAGAATGCCAAGCAGGCAGCCGAACAGGATCGCCGGGACCGGCCGCCGCGGAATCCAGCGTGAGATCATCTCATCCGGTACGAATACACGGAGAAGCGAAGAGAGTAGCGCGCCCAGAAGGACAAATGGCAATGCTTCCAGCAAAATGCCGATAAATCCGGTTTTGAAAGCTACGGTATAGGCATTGTCCAGCATCCGCGGGTGACCCGGAAGCCAGAGGACACCCGCTGTAATCAGGAAAGCGGCAGGAATCAGCAGGGGCAGCATTTTGAGCGGTGAAAGGGTGCTCAAGGCTGCTGGAACAAGGCGGACCAGCGGTCTGTCAGCTGCTTCTCGTCCAGATGTAGTCCGATGAATACCAGATAAGGCTGGCCGGGATAGCGCGAGAACTCCCAAGTGCAGCGGTTTCCTGCGTATTGGACCAGTTGGACCCCGTCCTGCCCGGCGAGCCGGACATGCCCCTTGGCTCTCACCAGGCTGTCTCCCCATTCACGGAAAAAGCCCTCAAGCTGCTCCATCCGGATTCCGCTTGCCGCTTCTGGCGGAAAGGTCAGTGTCACCGCAGCTACTTGCGAATACGAGGCCTGCTGGGCAGATTCCGGTTCCTGCACAGCGGTTGCTCCTTGTCCGCCGTGGAGACTATTCATCCGCTTAAGTGTGGTGCCGTTCATATCACTGCGCCCGCGCTGTGGTCCTGAAGTACGCTGTTCACGGGGGATGATCCCTGCCAGCAGCGGAGTGAGATTGATTTCGCTGTAATGTGTAAATACAATTTCGGATTCTGCATTATGACGGCTGGCCATTTTTTCAATCCGCCATAGGGTTTCCGGTTCCACGAGATCGCTCCTGTTGACAATAATCAGATCAGCACTGGACAGCTGGCGGCGCAGTGTCCGTACAAGCTGCTTGTCGGCGGAGAAGCGGCTGCCATATTCCAGCACATTCTCCGCATCCAGCACGGTTATGGAGTAGTGCAGCTTCAGCCGCTCGCTAAGCGAAGGTTCCAGCAGTGATTTGGCGATTTCCTCGGGATCGGCAACGCCGGTAAGCTCGATGAAGATCACATCCGGCCGACGTGAGAGCAGCAGGCCCAGCGTTTTTGGAAGTTCCTCCTTGCGGCTGCAGCAGACGCAGCCGTCCAGGAGCTTTTCCACAATGGTGCCGCCATGCTCCTGCAGAATGTAGCCATCGACATCCTTTTTACCCAGTTCATTCATTACAACGCCGGGATTCAGACCTCTTGCTTTACTCGCCTTAAGCAGCGTGAGCAGCAGAGTTGTTTTGCCGCTCCCCAGAAATCCGCTCAGGATGATTACCGGTATCTTCATGTTTCTCCCTCCCGCTACATTCCTGCTATTGCAAGAATCATATTTTCATAATTCCATCTATACGTAATGGATCTGCCAGAAAGACCACAAATCTAAGAGAGTTGAAATTTTTTGGGATTGCTGTTGACATTGAGCAGAACAAACCTGTAGAATGTGTAAATCGTAAAGATTACGATTAAATATAAAGGAGCTGATGTTAGTGAGAGTTATCGTGACACTGGCCTGTACAGAAACCGGCGACCGCAATTACACCACCACCAAGAATAAGAAGACTCAGCCGGGCCGAATCGAGATGAAGAAATACAGCCCCCGTCTGAAACGGGTTACGCTGCACCGTGAGACCCGATGATCTACGGATCGTTGTAAGACAAGCTGTAAACCTATAACATCTCAGGCGAGATTAAGGAGATAACCTATGAACCCCATTCCTGTTACCGTGCTCAGCGGATACCTGGGCTCAGGCAAGACTACATTGCTTAATCACATCCTTCACAACCGGGACGGCCTGAAGGTGGCCGTAATTGTGAATGACATGAGTGAAGTCAATGTGGATGCGGGCCTGGTGAAATCAGGCAACACTCTTTCCCGGACGGAGGAGAAGCTGGTTGAAATGTCCAATGGCTGCATTTGCTGCACGCTGCGCGATGACCTGCTGCGTGAAGTGCAGAGTCTGGCGGCAGAGGGGCGTTTCGATTATATTCTGATCGAGTCCTCCGGCATCAGTGAACCTGTGCCTGTAGCCCAGACGTTTACCTATGCCAATCCTGAGTTAGATATTGATCTGACCGCTCTGTCCAGACTTGATACTATGGTTACCGTAGTCGATGCCAACCGCTTCTGGCATGATTTTGCTTCGGGCGACAGCCTGATTGACCGTGGAACTGTTGCCGGCGAAGAAGATGCACGCGATATTGTCGATCTGCTTATCGATCAGATTGAAACCTGTGATGTCCTGCTCTTGAATAAATGTGATCTGGTGGAGGAGCGGGAGCTGAACAAGCTGGAATCTGTGCTGCGGAGACTACAACCTGCCGCGAAAATCATCCGTACGGTTAATGGTGTGGTTGATCCCGAAGAGATTCTGAATACAGGACGGTTCGATTTCGAACGAACCAGCATGTCCTCCGGCTGGATTGCGGAGCTGAACAAGGAGGAGCATACGCCGGAGACGGAAGAATACGGTATTGGTTCCTTTGTGTACCGCCGCAGAGCGCCCTTTCATCCGCAGCGGCTAAGCTTCTTCTTCAGCAATTGGCCGGAAGAAGTGGTACGGGCCAAGGGGCTGGTATGGTTGGCGGCCAAAGGTGATCTTGCCGCAACGATTAGCCAGGCGGGGCCCTCGATCCAGTTCGGCCCTGCAGGCTACTGGCTGGCAACGCTGCCTGAGGAGCAGCAGCTTGAAGTACTTGCCACGGAGCCCGATATGACAGCCAGATGGGACGGGCGCTGGGGCGACCGCATGAATGAGGTCGTATTTATTGGCATCGGTATGAACCGGGCGGATATTGAAGCCCGGCTGGACAGATGCCTGCTGACCACCGTTGAGATGCAGCAGGATTGGAGTAGCTTCAATAACCCGCTGCCTTGGCCAGCCGGGGAAAGGGTTGCAGCCTTGGAGTAAGCAGACTTAAACCACTCCCAATGGGAGCGGAATCTAGAGCTGGAGCTTGAAGTCATAGAATGAGCCGGGATCATGAATCTGTGATTCCGGCTCTTTTGTATGAGAATAACCTGACCAGTAGAGCGGGCGAAATATGACGTTGATTTATCAATGGTTAGTGACTCTAATCATAATTATTACGATTAATTATTCATTTTGTATTTACAAATCGTAATTATTACGATAATATCATTGGAGTTAATACGTAATTATTACGAATAAACCCGTCCGAAACAGACGCGAAGTTATAAAGGGAGGGGATACGCCGTGATTTTATCATCCATGAAGGATGTGGTGTTCGGTTACGGACATGAACCGGTCATTGACAACCTGTCGCTCGATATTGAAGCCGGGCAGTTTATCGGGATCACCGGTCCGAACGGAGCAGCCAAAACCACACTGCTCAAGCTTCTGCTCGGTCTGCTTCGCCCTTGGAGCGGAACCGTTTCTCTTAACAAAGAGATGACGGAGGGAGGGAAGCTTGTCATCGGCTATGTTCCGCAGCAGGTCGCTTCCTTCAACGCCGGATTTCCGAGCAAGGTCATCGAGCTGGTCCGGTCCGGCTGCTATCCGCGGCTGGGGTTGTTCGGACGTTTTACGAAGGAGCAGGAGGAGCTTGTGGAGCGGAGTTTGCGGCAGGTGGACATGTGGGATTACCGGAACCGCAGGATCGGGGAGCTGTCCGGCGGGCAGAAGCAGCGCATCTGCATCGCACGGGCACTGGCCCAGCAGCCGCAGGTACTGGTACTGGATGAACCGGCAACAGGCATGGATGTTGGGAGCCGCACCGGATTTTATAAGCTGATGCGCCATTATGTGAGCAACCACGGCCGGACGGTCATTATGGTCACACACGGTCTTGAAGAGACTAGTCCCTATCTGGACACCACGATTAGTCTGGAACGAAAAGAGCAGGAGGGCTGGACATGCTTGGTTACGAATTCATGCAGCGCGCATTTTGGGCCGGGGGCCTGATCGGCATTATCGGTCCGCTGCTGGGTGTATACCTGATGCTGCGCAGGCAGGTGCTAATGGCCGATACGCTATCTCACGTGTCGCTTGCCGGCGTAGCGCTGGGTTCAGTGCTGCAGCTGAATCCGGCGCTCAGCGGATTTGCAGTGGCTGTGGCCGGTGGCCTTGTCATTGAGCAGCTCCGCCGTTCTTACCGTACATACAGTGAGCTTCCGGTAGCGATCATAATGACCTCCGGCCTTGCGCTGGCGGTAGTACTGATGAGTCTGAAACAGAACCTGAGCCGGAGCTTTACCTCCTATCTGTTTGGCTCCATCGTCGCCGTCAGTAATACCCAGCTGGGGCTGATAGCCATAGTGGCTGCAGTGGGTCTATTGTATTTTATTCTTCTTCGACGTCCGCTCTATAGCCTGACCTTTGACGAAGAGACCGCCTCGATCAGCGGTGTTCATACCGGCTTGTTGTCATTCTCATTTGCTGTACTGACCGGCATGACGGTTGCAGCGGCTATGCCGGTTGTCGGCGTATTGCTCGTATCCGCGCTGATTGTCCTTCCGGCGTCCATCGCTCTGCGGATTGCATCCGGTTTTACCGCCGCCATTCTGATTTCGGTCAGTGTTGGCCTTGCGGGTGTTTTCAGCGGCCTGACCGCTTCTTATTACATCAACACACCGCCCGGAGGTACGATAGCCCTCATTTTATTATGCTTTCTTTTGGGTGCCATCTCCTTTCAGAAGCTGTTGGCAATCCGAAGACGCCGCAATGTCCGTAAGTCTACATAAAAAAGGAGCTTGATCCCACTATGCTGAGTTTTAAAATCCGTCACCTTGCCGTTCTTTCCCTAGCCCTAACCCTGATTGCCGCGGGCTGCAACAATAACAAAACCCCAAGCAATGCGGAAAGTGCCGCCCCTGCTTCATCTGGAAGCACAGAGCCGACAGCCGCCGGTACCGATGTCAAGGCTGACAAGCTGGACATCAAAGTCAGCTTTTACCCGATGTATGAGTTCACCAAAAATATTGCCGGCGATTTGGCCGATGTGGAAACGCTGATTCCAGCAGGTGTAGAGCCGCATGACTGGGAGCCAACAGCTCAGGATATGGCTGAAATATCTGCTGCCGACATGCTTGTATACAACGGTGCCGGTATGGAGGGCTGGGCGCAGCAGGTGATCGGCAGTGCTTCCGGCACCCCGCTGATTGCTGTTGAAGCCAGTAAAGGGCTGAATATTATGGAAGGTTCGGAAGAGGAAGAAGAGGATCACACCGGAGCGGAAGATGATCATGCTCATGAAGAAGGTGAACATACTGATGAAGAAGGCGGGCATACCGATGAAGGCCACGACCATGGCGGTCTTGATCCGCATGTCTGGCTGGCACCTTCCCTTGCCATCAAGGAGGTTCAGACGATCACCGCCGCTTTGACGGCAGCTTCTCCTGAGAATGCTTCAACCTTCAAATCGAATAGTGATGCCTATGTCGCCAAGCTGGAGCAGCTTGACCGGGATTTTAAGGAAGGTCTGAAAGATACAAAGCGCAAAGATTTCATCACCCAGCATGCTGCCTTCGGCTATCTGGCGAAGGAGTATGGCCTGACGCAAGTCCCAATCGCCGGTCTTTCTCCAGAGCAGGAGCCTTCCGCCGCCCAAATAGCCGGTATTGTGGAGTTCGCCAAGGCGCATGATGTGAAAACCATCTTTTTTGAAACCCTGGTATCATCCAGTGTCGCAGATACGGTCGCCCGGGAGATTGGTGCCAAGACCGCGGTGCTCAATCCGATTGAAGGCTTGACCGATGAGGACCGCAGCAGCAATCTGGATTACTTGAGTATTATGCGTAAGAACCTCGAAGCGCTGAAGACAGCGTTGAACGAATAGAGTTAGATACAATACACCTATGAAGGGGGAAGTTGAAGCAGCATGGCCAAGAAATCGAAGATCGTGAAAGAAATGAAGAGGCAGAAACTTGTAGCAGAATATGCTGACAGACGGAGAGCGCTGAAGGCAGAGGGGGATTATATGGCTCTGCAAAAGCTGCCGCGCGATTCGTCACCCACCCGGCAAAAGAACCGTTGTGCCGTTTCCGGCAGACCCCGGGGATACCTAAGCAAGTTTCAGGTTTCAAGGATTATTTTCCGGGAGCTTGCGCTCAAAGGACAAATCCCCGGCATTACCAAATCAAGCTGGTAACCGGTTCGACTGTATACCCGTTTCAGATAGAACGGCTGTTTCTCTGCTTAAGCGGAGAGATAGCCGTTTTACTGTATATATAAGGTTTTACCAAATATAGGGCGGTTAGGCTTTGCCTGATGAAGCAGGGTGAATTATGATAGTAGACAAATGTAACCGACCTTGAAGGAGGCCAGATCATGAGTTATACCGATACGTTCATCCGTGTAGCTGTCGATTGTCCGGTCGAGACAGGTATTATTCCTGTGTCTGCACGCCTGCACCCGCCGGTCCATGTCATACAGTATGAGCTGCTCTCAGGGTCGCCTTATACTTATACCCATGAAGAACTGCTGTACGAGGTACATGTGCGCCATAAGGAGATTCCTGACCAGGAGAGAGCGGAGCATAAGGAGTAGATCTGGACTGAGCTTTTCTCCAAAAGCCACCCTTGCTTGCGCGCCTCCATGCTGCCCAAAAGATATGGCTGGGGTATCCACTATAATCATGAGGGGAAAATCGCCCTGTATGGCAAAGAGTCCCCGGAGTATGATCATTTCACATCCGATAGCGTGAGCTGCGTCAGGCAGCTGAATGCGATGCGCAACCAAAAATGACAAAGAGGAGCACCGAATTTGCATAAATATATTGAAGAGATCACGCTAAATACCTGGCCTGCAGAGCAAAGTGTGCTGCTGGAGGGCTGGATACTCCGCACCTCGGCAGGCTACACCAAACGTGCGAATTCAGTAAATCCGCTATATGGACTGGATGCCCAGCAGGGCGGACTGGAAATCATGGACAAAATCCGCCTCGCCGAGCAGTATTATGCGGGAGCCGGGCTGAACACCGTATTCAAAATCACTCCCTTCATCCAGCCTGGAGACCTGGACGGACGTCTGGCTGAGCAGGGCTACGAGATCGTGGAGCCTTCTTCGGTCAGAACTCTGGATCTGCAGGATCTGCCCGTTCCAGCTGGAAGGTACAATGTCCGAATCTGGGAGGAACTGACAGAAGACTGGCTGGAGGCTTTCGCGGGAATGACAGATCTGTCGTCTGCAAGCCGGGATACTCTGCGCAGAATGCTGTCCGCTTCCTCTTTGAAGCAGGGATATGCCCTGTTGCTAAAGGATGAGATGCCAGCGGCCTGCGGGCTCGGTGTTATCCAGCACGGGTACATCGGACTATATGATGTATGTACAGCTCCTGCATTCCGCCGGCAGGGGATGGCGGAGGAAATGCTGTGCAGCCTGTTGAACTGGGCCAAAAATCTGGGGGCGGCCCATTCTTTTCTTCAGGTGGTGCAGGCCAATGCAGGGGCTTCAGCACTATATGACAAGCTGGGCTACCATGAAATTTATCAATACTGGTACAGAGTGAAGAGCCGGCATTAGGAGGAGAAAACCGTATGTCAGAGTATTGGAGTACAAGATTTGCCCGCGAGGGTATGATCTGGGGGAATCAGCCCAGTCCATCGGCTTTTCAGGCCAAAGCATGGTTTCTTGAGCATGGAGTAAAATCCGTTTTGGTTCCCGGTGCTGGATATGGACGCAACACCAAGGTGTTCTCCTCTGATATGGACACTTATGGGGTAGAACTCAGCCATGCTGCCCTGGAACTTGCCGCAGCGTGGGACGGTGGAACCCGATTTATTGAAGGATCGGCATTGAAGCCTCAACTGGACATTACGGTAGATGCAGTATATTGCTATGATGTTCTTCATTTATTTCTTGCCGCAGAGCGCCGACGGCTCATAGACGCCAGTCTTGCGCAGCTCCGGCCCGGAGGCCTGATGTATTTCACCAGCTTTTCCGATGAAGACCCAAACCATGGCCACGGGATAATGCTGGAGCCAGGCACATATGAATATAAGGAAGGGAAGTACGCCCACTTTTTCAGCGATGCGGATTTGCGGGAGCATTTTGCCGCAGTGGAGATTGTGGAGACGGGAACCTTTACTGAATCGCTGCCAAGCCCCGGAAGCGGGACGCATGAGTACATATTGAGGTCTATCCTCGCGCGTAAGAGAAAATAAGGATGAAGGTAAATCATAGCAGGGCGCGGCCCTATATTATTTACAGGCCGCGCCGGGAATCAGACGAATTTCCCCTGAGAGGGGACGGATAGCTCCTTGAATGTCTTGCATAAATGGGCGAATTCCGTGGACAGCTCGGGCACGGACATGGGCAGTCCATGCCCGGTCATTACGATCCGCGGGTCAAGGAGAGCCAGCTTGCGGACGGACTTCTCCGCCTCTACCCAGTTTGTTGTGAAATAGGCCGGAGGACCGTGCAGCTCCTTGTGCTGGGTGATGACTGCAAAAGCTGACTCCTGCTTGACAGTGATCACGGCATCCCCGGCAATTAGCACCTTGTCGTCAGGCCGGAAAAGTGAAATATGGCCAGGGCTGTGGCCTGGTGTATGCACCCAAGTCCAGCCTTCCGCGTAAGGGACTGTACCATTTTGCGGAAGCGGATGAACAGCATCCCCAAGATTAATCCCCCTGTGCGGGTATAGCGGCGATACGGTTGCCATGAGGCCTCCACCCACAGCAGGATCAGCCGGAGGATAATCCCGGGAGCCTGTGAGATAAGGGAGCTCCAAGCGATGTGCGTACACCGGAACCCCTTTCCATTCCTCCAAAAGCTCCTTTAGATTGCCAACATGATCAAAGTGACCATGTGTCAGGATAATGGCTGCCGGCGGCTTGCCGAACCGCTCCCAGGAAGTTTGCAGAATGCTCCCTGCGAAATTGCCCAGTCCGGTGTCAACCAGGATCCAATCTGATGCAGAATGACCTATATAGACAACGTTGACAAATAATGTCCGAAGACCGGCTACACCCTCTGCTACATCCCAAGTGTCGGTCAGGCCGGCCGTCAATATTCCATTCAATTCCACCCGCGCACCTCCTGTGTTTTTATGAAGATTAATCTGGACGTCTTCTTGTAGTATGACCTTTTATTAACATATACATTAAAGGTTTCACGCTGAGGAAGCAGGAGTAACACCAAAAGGCCCTCTTCCAAAGGAAGCAGGGCCTGGTGATGGTATAATAAGCAGTTATGCGCAGTTGCAGTATGTAGCTTGCGGCTTTGTTGATTTCTCGCTGAAACGGATACCTGAAAGCGAATCGCAGTATCCCTGCTTCGAGAGCATTAGCTTTTTTAACAGACGGCGAAGCCGTTTTCTTCTTGTTATCGCCGTTCGCAGTCAGCAAACAGGATATGGCGCGGAATATGGAAGAAATTCTCGGCTTTTTCCTGCAGCGCCAGTGTAGGAAGGTGGCATTGATGCAGCCATTTGCGGAACGTTCCGGGATGGACCCCGATCCAAATGCTGACATCCGTAACGGAAAAATCATATACCATGCACAGCCCCGTAAGAATCACATTACTCTGGGGGGAATGGGCATTGGATCTTTTCATGAAGCGTGAAGGCGTCGGCTGGCATACAATCGGACTTTGCCGCAGAAGAGCCTCATTGAACAAGATATGGGACGGATAGCCTAGAATACGGCAGACCTTCTCCAGATTGGTTCTGGAAGGAATACGTCCTTCATAGACCCATGCGCTAACGCTGCGTGAAGAGACGGAGAGTTCTTCCGCAAGCCGGGACAGCTTCATGTCTTTAGCCATTAGAATGGCAAGCAGCACGCGGTTGCGGATCTGGCTGCGCTTCGGCCGGCGGAATCGTTTGACCCGTACACCTTGTCCAAGATATTTGCGGTTGATCAGAGACCAGGCCTGAATTTTATGTGATTCTTGCTGATTCTTAGGCATAATTCCTCCGATATACTGATTTAATAATTTAGTAAATTTTCTGGTTCGGCTTTATATGACTTTAACATTTCGGTTACACTTTCGTCCAGGGTGAAATGCTTGGCGGTCCGCCTGTGCTTAAGTTTCTTTCAGAAGTGATGCTGGTATGATATATTTTTAGTAATCTATTTTACAATACTTAAGGCGCAGGGAGCGATATAGATGATTAAGCACATTGTATTCTTCAAATTAAAAGACCGTGCTCCGGAAAAAGTCCAGGAAACCGTAGCGGTGCTCCGGAACATGGAAGGCAAGATTCCACAGCTGATCTCCATCGAGGTGGGGGCTGATCTCGTTCACTCTGAGCGTTCTTTTGATATTGCGCTGGTGACGGTAGTCGCTTCTATGGAGGATTTACAGGCGTATCAGGTGCATCCGGCTCATAAGGAAGTCATAGCACACATCAACGAGGTCAAAGAAGTCTCATTTGCCGTGGATTACGAAATCTAGGAGAGAATGCAGAATAAGGCGGCAACCGCCATCAAATACCGGAAGGTGTGACGTCTATGCGAGAGCTTGAATACCCGATGGAAGCGTTAACCTATTTGGTCGTTTTTCTGGCCGCGTGCATCATTATGCTGTTCTGGCTGAAACGCCGTGGCAAACGGGGGAAATAGTCCGGACTCTGCTAGCCGCTCAATTGCCACATCACCTGACTTGGAGGGTCTACTGTGTACTATGTTAACCGGAAACAGATCGAAACTATACTCGGGCAGATACCCGATATCAATACCGGACTGCGGGGAGCGTCAGCCTCGTGGGATGGCGGAACATTCATGGGATTAGTTCAGGAAAGATGTCTGCATCTGGCGATCGAGGTTGTTACCGATGTAGGCAGCTCTTTGATTGACGGATTCATTATGCGTGATGCCGGAAGCTACGAGGACATTATTTCCATCATCCATGAGGAAAAGGTTTTTGCCGGCAGCGGCCTATATGATTTGCTCATCCAGCTTGTGGCGCTCCGCAAGCCATTGGTACAGGATTACTATGTATGGGACCGTACGGCACTTCACCCGCTTGCCGCGCTGTTGCCGGAGGCACTGGAGCAATTTGCGGCCGAGGTGCGAAGCTATCTGGATCAGGAGCTGGGCGCACAGGCTCCAGTGTAACGTTACAGCGGCAATTGGGATATAACGATATAAAGGTGACCACAGGCGTCAGCTGTGAAAGGAAGGGGTCCTTGATGATGAAGAAGGGGCAGGAAAGCGGATCTACGAGGCGCATGATTATGACGCTCCTGAAGATGAAAGGCCCGCTGACGATCGGTGCGCTCGCGGAGGAACTGGGAATAACCGAAATGGGCGTCCGCCGGCATGTACTGCAGCTGGAGCAGGAATCGCTGGCCAAAACCAAGGTCGTCCGCCAGGCGATGGGTCGTCCGCTGCATGTGTATTCGCTGACAGAGCGGGCAGAAGACCATTTTCCCAAAAACTATCATAATCTGGCACTGGAGCTGCTGCGTGAGCTGGATCACGGAAGTGGGCTGGATGCGGTTAATGTGCTGTTTGAAGGCCGTAAAAGGCGTATGCTGGCCCAGTATTCACCCATGATGGAGAACCGTGATCTGGAGGAACGGGTTGCCGAGCTATCCTCCATTCAGAATGCAGGCGGCTATATGGCCGAGTGGAACCGGGAAGAGGACGGCACATTTGTGATGCAGGAGTACAACTGTCCGATCCGCCAGGTTGCAACCCAATACCGCAAGGCATGCCAGTGTGAACAGGGGCTGTTCGAGGAACTGCTGAGCGCGAAGGTTACCCGAACGGAATGTATGGCTGAAGGCGGTCAGAGCTGCCGGTATGCCATAGCGCCCCTTAAGAAAGACAAAACTTCGGAAATGAGCGGATAATCTGTCACAAGACAAACTCTCTTTGCTTATGATGTAGCAGAACTAGGCGATAGCCCGGATGGCCGGGCAGAGGCTCAAAACGAATCCAAGGGAGAGATGAAAGATGAAAAAAGACAACAAAAGCTTGCTGTGGGGTATTCTTGCAGGTACTGTGGTAGGTTCTGTAACGGCTTTGCTGTTCGCCCCTAAGCCAGGCAAGGAGCTGCGCAAGGACATTGCGGAAGGAACTGCTGGAGCCCTAGATAAAGTGCAGGAAGTTGCCGGAACGGTAAGTGAAAAAAGCACGGAGCTGTACAGCAAAACCAAAGACGCTGCCCTCACTGTCGTCACTGAAGTCAAGGAATGGAGCAAGCAATATACCTGTGCCGATGAAGAGGAGAAGGCTGCAGTAAGCGGTATTGTTGCTGAAGGTGAAGAGACTGGCATCATTTATGATGAAGCTGGTGAAGAGCTTGATGAGCTGGTAGAGCTGGATGTGCTGGATGCTGAATCCGATGCCGAAGCGGCTTTGGAAGATGACACCGAAAATGACAAAGATGGCAGCAGCATCGCCTAGGCGGGCGGATATCACCTTTTCAAAAAAAAATTCACATGGTTCACGCCATCAATCATACTTGTACCTCCCGGCCATGAGCCGCTTTTCGCATTCCGGCGGAGGGCGGCTCTTGAACTGTCCCGCAAATTGGAGTATTATCTGCAATTGGGGCTGAAGCCCAGGTACATTTTGTTTTTGCTCTACATAAGCTACACAAAACAAGTAAAAAGGAAGCGGTGTGTTCGTGCAGCAAGCTATCGCAATACTAGACTCAGGTGTAGGGGGACTAACAGTTGTCAAGGAAGTGATGAGACAGCTCCCGCGGGAGAAGATCATTTATTTTGGCGACACCGCAAGGGCCCCGTACGGACCCCGTTCGACAGAAGAAGTGAAAATGTTCACCGAACAGATTGTGGACTATTTAATTCAATTTAATCCAAAAATGATTGTTATTGCCTGCAATACAGCAACTGCGGCCGCACTTGACTATATCTCAGCGAAAGTATCTATTCCCGTTATCGGCGTCATCCATCCCGGCGCACGTGCAGCCATAAGCGCAAGTAAAACAGGGCAGGTGGGTGTCATTGGCACTGTGGGCACAATCAAGAGTGGCGCCTACACCGCTGCTCTGAAGCAGCTCTCCCCGTTCGTTCAGGTGGTCAGCCAGGCCTGTCCGGCGCTTGTCCCCTTTGTGGAGCAAGGCATGTTCCGTTCGGAGGAGAGTCATATCGCAGTGGCGGAATCGCTCAATGGCATCAAATACGAGCCCATCGACACGCTGATTCTGGGCTGTACCCATTACCCGTTCCTGGTAGAACCCATAGGCAAGGTGATGGGACCGGGGGTGAAGCTGATCAGCTCGGCGGACGAGACCGCAAGAGAGATTAGCACGATCCTGTATGACAAAGGAAAGCTGTCCAGCGGGGACGAAAGCCCAATCCACCAGTTCTTCTGCAGTGGAGATGCGGAGATGTTCCAGCGGATCGCCCGGGATTGGCTCGGGGAGCAGATAAAGCGCACGCCCGTGGTATGGCAGGTGTCTTCGCTCTAAGAATCGCAGCAGTGAGTTGATTAGGGACAAACCCCTGATTCAGGGGTGATTTTAGAACTGAAACTTGAGGCCGGGACAGCAAATGTTCCGGTCTTTTGCTGCATCTGGCTCATCAAAAATTTCATGGTGGACAGCACAGTCTGCATAGAATGGATTAGTGGGCTGTGTCCGAATGTCTCCCGTGAACTTTCCGGCTGATGGCATTGGATGACACTAACTAGAGGGCCGGGAGGATGAGACATATGCAGCAGTATATTGCCCGCAAGGGAGACACTGTTCACCGGATTGCCGCGAGGCATGGACTTACACCGGAGCACGTGATACAAGGAAATCCATGGGCAGGGAAGCAGCCGTATTTATACCCGGGGCAGGTTTTATATCTGCCTTCTGCTCCGCGCAAACGCTATGTTGTGCAGGAGGGCGATGATGCCTTGAGTATTTCCGCCTGGTTTGGAGTGGGTGTAGGGGAACTTGAAAAGCTGAATCCGGGCGTGAATTGGGCCTACGGGTGTTCACCCGGCAAAGTGTTGGTCATTCCTGAGGCAGCACCTCAAACGGTTGTGTTTCTGCGCGGGGAGTACGGACCTGCGGACATGGAAGAGGATATTCGAAAGCTGCTCATCAAATATCCTTTTCTCCATGCTGAAAGTATAGGCACCAGCATTCTGGGTAAGCCGCTCCATCTGCTGCGGATTGGCAGCGGGCCGCGCCATCTTCACGTCAATGCGTCACTGCATGCGAATGAATGGCTGACATCGCCCTGTCTTATGTCTTTTGTTGAGCAGTATGCGGCGGCCTATGCTGCAGGCGAGGACTGGAATGGCCATAATCCTGGAGCGTGGTACAACAACTGGACATTATGGGCTGTGCCCATGGCTAATCCCGACGGGGTGGAGCTGGTTCAGGAAGGGGGATGGCCTGGTCATCCCTATTACGATGAGCTGAGAACATGGAACGGTGGACGGCGCAGCTTCCGTCACTGGAAGGCCAACATCCGCGGGGTGGATCTCGGAGACCAGTTTCCCGCCCATTGGGAGGAGGAGCGGAATCGGCGGGCCGTGTCAGGTCCAGGACCGCGTGATTACAGCGGAAGGGCTCCATTAAGTGAGCCGGAAGCTGCTGCCCTGGCGCAGCTGGCGGAGAAGGTTCCCGGCGATGCGGCCGTATCACTGCACAGCCAGGGAGGTGAGATCTACTGGAATTACCGGGGCTATGAGCCTCCGGAGAGCAAGGCGCTGGCAACCCTGCTCGCGGCAGCCAGCGGCTATAGGGCGGTTGAATTGAACGGCAGTGATGCCGGATACAAGGATTGGTTCATTCAGCGCTTTCGCCGGCCCGGCTTCACCGTGGAGCTGGGGAGTGGCAAAAATCCGCTTCCGCTGGCTGATTTTGAGGATATGGCACTGGAGACCGGTCTTGTTTTAGCAGCCATTCTTTCAAATTTCAAATAAAAATGAAACAATTCCTGCAAATTTGCGTAATATACCAGCAAAGGGTACGGCCGCAGTCATTCCTAGATGCGCTTCGCGGCTGGATCCTTTTTTTTGATGAGGCTGCCGCATACAAAACTTTTAGGAGGACCCATATGAAACTGAGAAAACTGCTGTCGCTTAAGCAATGGTCCCATATATTCCGCAGCTCCTGGCAGTATGTCATCTCTCCGAATGTGGCAATGCCGGACAAGCTGCTATTCACAATACCGGTAATCTTATATTGGGTGCTGCCTGATTTCATGCCATTTCTGCCGATTGATGATATTGGTGTAACGATGCTGCTCATGGGCTGGTTCGTCTCGCGGATGGAACGCAAATACCCGGCTCTGGAGACTGGAAGATGAAGGTTTAGAGAATTTTCCCCGCCTCATCCGGATCTATTTCGCCATTATGGTTGCTTTTACGGGCTGATTTCCTTAAAATAAATTATTGAGTATTTAAACTATAGATGCCTGGGAGATGGATGAGGATGAACGTCAAAATTACCCGCAATGCGGCTAAAGTGATAAAGAAAACGATGGAACTTGAAGGCAACAGCGAGTTGAAGCTGCGCGTAGCTATTACACATGCGCACGGCGATCATGCTCACTACGGCCTTGACCTGGACACGCCTAAGGAAAACGATGTTATCGTATCCACGGATAAAGAAATTGATGTAATTCTTGACCCGAACCAGCCGTTGCTGGACGGTGTGAAGATCGATTATCTGTACTTCCCAGAAGAAGGTTTTGTTATCACTAATCCGTCTAAAGGAAATCTTGGCGATCACTAAGTGTTCGCCCGTATTTTACGGACATAAAGAAGGGTTGCTCCATGGCTAACGATATACGTATTTGTGACGAATGTAATCATATCAAGATGAAAAGTATCCTCCCCAAGCTGCGCAAGATGGCGCCGGACGCCGAGATCAAAACCGGGTGCATCTCCTATTGCGGCCCTTGCGGCAAGCGGCCGTTTGTCTATATTAACGGACGGTATGTCAGTGCCCCTACTGAAGATGAGGTGCTGGCCAAAGCCGAGGCATTTGTCAAACAGCCGGTTACTAAGGACTAGGCACAGTGTTGCAGCATCACCTCCGCTGAGAGAAGCGGGGGTTTTTTTGCTTTTTCCGCCCCTATCCTGCGTGTTTGGGTTTGCGCGGAGGCCCATGATATAATGGTGAGGTTCTCAAAATCAGATAGATACATAGGAGGTAATGGAGCCAATGAAGCATATTGCCGATGGAACGATTCTGAATAACGGGATTGTCATGCCCCGGTTTGGACTGGGTACTTACAAGGCAGAGGGCGAAGAGGTAGCCCAGGCTGTTGCAACTGCGCTGGAGCTGGGCTACCGGAGTATTGATACCGCTGCGGTCTATGGCAATGAGGAAGAGGTGGGCCGCTCGATAGCTGCCAGCGGCATTGCGCGGGATAATCTTTTCGTCACGACAAAGGTATGGAATTCCGATCAAGGCTACGATGAGACATTAAGAGCCTTCGAAATCAGCAGCAAAAAACTGGGTCTGGACATCATTGATCTCTATTTGATCCACTGGCCGGGCACGGATAAATATAAAGCTACCTGGCGTGCACTGGAACGGCTGTATGCTGAAGGCCGCGTCCGGGCAATAGGTGTGAGCAATTTCCAGATTCACCATCTGGAAGAATTGCGTAAGGATAGTGAAACAGTGCCTGCGGTGAACCAGGTGGAGCTGCATCCGCGTTTTATCCAAAAGGAGCTGCATGACTACTGCGCCAGCCGCTCTATTCAGATTGAAGCCTGGGCCCCTCTGATGAAGGGCAGACTGCAGGATAATGAGCTGCTGCAAGGAATTGCAGGCAAGCACAGCAAGACGGTATCCCAGGTTATTTTACGGTGGGGGCTGCAGAACGGAATCGTGATCATCCCGAAATCGGTAACTGCATCGAGAATTAAGGAAAACAGCGAAATCTTCGATTTCGAGCTGTCGGCGGATGAGCTGGCTGCCATCAGCGGACTGGATGCCGGTGAGCGAGTGGGCTCCGATCCGGACAAGGTGCTATTCTAAATACAAAAACGGACATATTCCTTATTGGGAAATGTCCGTTTATTATTTTTGCAGAGTGGTGTTGCCTGCCTGTATGCTGGTTTATTGCGGATTGCGCGGAGGGAGGGGGCCCAGGTATTGATAATACTGGCACTCGATACGACCGTTGTACAGCTTGCGCCGTTTGTCCGCCTTGCGTCCGTAGAATTGTTCGAATTCCTTATAGGGGCTGATGGCGAAAAAGGACCATGTCGGAAGATACAGCATCATTTCACCGAATTGGCGGGTGAGCTTCTCCACTTCCTTGTCATTACTGATCCGTTCCCCATAAGGGGGATTGGTGATGATGCAGCCGTATTCGCCTTGCGGTCTGGCCTTAGCGGCAGCTATAGCCTGAAATGTGATCTCGCCGGCAAGTCCGGCACTCTTGGCATTGGCTTCGGCGATTTCAATCGCTGCGGGATCGATGTCTGTGCCGGTCAGCTGCAGCGGATAGTCGTCGCGGACAGCGTCAAAGGCTTCCTCGCGTGCTTCTTCCCAGAGACGCTGCGGGATTTCCGGCCAATGTTCGGATGGAAATGAGCGCCGCAGGCCTGGCGCAATATTCCAGGCAATCATCGCCGCTTCAATCAGGAGCGTGCCGGAGCCGCAACATGGATCATACAGCGGACGGTGGCCGTTCCAGCGGCTGATCTGGATCAGCGCGGCAGCCATGGTTTCCTTCAGCGGTGCTTCCGTTGCCTGGCGGCGGTATCCGCGTTTGTGCAGCGCAGGACCGGTGGTATCCAGCGTAATCAGAGCGGTATCATTTAGAAGAATCACTTCTACCACATACCGTGGGCCGTTTTCGGGGAACCATTCGGTATGATAGGATAGCTTCAGCTTTTCGACAATAGCTTTCTTGACAATGCCCTGACAGGCAGGTACGCTGGTAAGCTGGGATTTATGCGACCTTCCTTCTACAGGGAATTCTCCGTTTTCGGGAATCCAGTCCTGCCACTCAATGGCTTTCACGCCTTCAAACAGCTCGTCGAAGGTTTTGGCCGGGAACTGGCCCATTTTCACTAAAACACGGTCAGAAGTCCTGAGCCAAAGATTACAGCGGCAGATATCGATGTAATCTCCACTGAACAATACCCGGCCATTCTCGACCGTAGTCTCATAACCCAGTTCGTTTAATTCACGTGCTACAACAGCTTCCAGCCCCATGGGGGCGGTAGCAATCAATTGTAATTTGCCCAAATTCGCTCAACTCCGTTTAACTTGTGGATGAATACATATAACCTTTACAATAAGGGAAGCGGTGCTTCCGGTAGTCCTCATACGGCTTGCTTATCAAGTATAGGGGAATGATGGACGCAGCACAATGCCCGTCCTGCCGTATTCTGCCCGCTTGATGTTCTAGGAACAGTACTAACCACAAAGGAGAATACATATGCCCCATCAAGAAGAATATAGTGAACAATTATATACAGAGGATATGCTCCTGCTTAAGGTGAAGCAGGCTATTAAGGAGAGCGGTATGCCCGAGGTGTCCATCGCGCCCGGATATGGACGAATGCTGACTATGCTGGTTGCGATGTCCCGCTCTACCCGTATTTTGGAGATTGGGGCACTCGGCGGGTATAGCGGTATCTGCCTCTGCCGCGGACTCCAAAACGGGGGGCGGCTGACCTCGCTGGAACTGAAAGCCGAATATGCAGAGCTTGCCGGACGGCACCTGGAAGAGGCCGGATTCGGTGAAGCCGTAGAATACAAGCTCGGCCCTGCGCTGGACAGTCTGAAGCTGCTGGAAGCGGAGGGACGGACCTTTGATTTCTTCTTTATTGATGCCGATAAGGAGAACTATCCGAATTATCTGGAATATGCCATCAAGCTCGCATCACCGGGTGCGGTAATCGCCGGAGATAATATTTTTCTGCGCGGACGCACTTTGAATACAGAGAAGAACGGACCTGCCGTACAGGCTATGCGCCGCTTCAATGAGATGATTGCCAGTGATGAACGGCTGACAAGTACACTGCTCCCCGCCTACGATGGCCTGGCACTGGCGATTGTCAAATAGCATGCAGCCGCTGGACTTATCAGCGGAATAATCGCGGCGCTGTGTCTTTGTACAGCTTCAGCCGTACCCATACCGTATTGACCAGCAGGAAGCCGCCGGAGATGAGGAATAATCCTTCAATGCCGATATAGCCGGACAGAAAGCCGCCGATAACTGCTCCAAGCATGTTCCCAAGAGCCAGCATGCTGCTGTTGAAACCGAAGGCCCGGCTCTCCTTGCCGTCAGGCGTATAGGAGCGGATGAGAGCGTTGACGCTCGGCAGCAGGCCGCCCATGAAGACACCCATGAGAAAACGGACGACAACCAGCTGCCAGACGGTTGTCACAAAAGCCTGCGGAATGATAAACAATGCAGCGCCGATCAGGGCGTAGGTAAGAATCCGATGAGCGCCAACCTTATCGCTCAGCTTGCCGAGTACAGGTGATGCCAGCATGTTGGACACGCCCGTAACCGCGCTGACGACTCCTGCCCAGAAGGCAATGTCCACGGCGGTGCCATGCAGCTTCTCTACATAGAGCGGAAGCAGGGTCATCGGGGCGATCATGGCAAACTGCAGGAGAAATGTTACACCGAACAATGCAGGAAGCTGCGGGACCTTGGACAGCTCCTTGAAGCCTGCAAAGACAGAAATCTGCGGGACCTGAGCAGCTTCGGCCCGGTCGAACTTCTCTTTCACGAGAAATAATGCCAGCAGGGATGCGGCAAATAATAAGGCGCCCACGATATAAAAGATCGGGCGGTACCCGATCCAGTCGGCCAGAGCCCCGCCGATCAGCGGACCGAGAATGGTCCCGGCCACCGAGCCGGACTGCATCAGCCCCATGGCAAAGCCCATGCGGGCTTTCGGGGTATTGCCCGAAACAAGTGCGATGGAAGCCGGATTGAATCCGGAGATCGTTCCGTTGAGCAGACGGAGCAGCAGCAGTTGCATAGGTGTCTGGGCAAAGCCCATCAGCACTATAACTATCGCCATGCCAAAGCTGGAGCGCAACAGCATGATTTTGCGTCCGTATTTGTCGGCCAGCTTGCCCCACAGCGGCTGGAACAGGAATGAGGTCATAAAGTTAGCTGCAAAAATAAGTCCGGCCCACATCCCTAGCGCATCCCCATGAACTCCCAGGTCTTTAGCCAGATACAGGGACAGGAATGGGGTAATCATGGTCATACCGGCATTAACCAGAAATTGACCGAACCAAAGCACAATGAGGTTGACTTTCCAGGTCTCCCAATTCTTCAAAGTGCTTTCACTTCCTTTCAAGGGATTCAAAGATTCACGAGCTCTCAAAAAAAGACATTCAATCAGTATATCATAGTTTCAGGGATTGTTGATGCAACACTTGTCATAGTAATGTCATGGGATTGTCATTACCTCGCGGGTTCGGCGGTTGTTCCGAACTTTTAAAAAGAGCATAATAAAGGATAAGCGTTACCACATTCTATCAACTAATGGAGATCTTATCATGACCTACAATGACACTTTTATCCGCGCCTGCAGGAAGCAAGACACGGAGCACATTCCCGTATGGTACATGCGGCAAGCTGGCCGGTATGATCCCGAATACCGTAAAATTAAAGAAAATTACTCGCTGCTCGAAATTTGCGGGCAGCCGGAGCTGGCAGCGGAGGTCACTATGATGCCTGTACGCAAGCTGGGCGTGGATGCAGCCATATTGTACTCTGATATTATGAATCCGGTAGCTTCGCTGGGGATAAAGTTCGATATCGTGAAGAACATCGGCCCCGTTATTGAGAACCCGATCCGCAGTGCTGCCGATGTAGACCGCCTGAAGCCTATTGATGTGGAAGGAGACCTCAGCCACATCCTGAAGACCATTGCCATTCTGGACAAAGAGCTGGAAGTGCCGCTGATTACTTTCGCGGGAGCACCCTTCACCATTGCCAGCTATTTGATCGAAGGCAGGCCTTCAAAGAGCTACCACCGCACCAAGGAGCTAATGTACAGCCAGCCTAAGGTATGGTTCAAGCTGATGGATAAGCTTGGCGATATGGTGATCGCTTATTTGCGTGCCCATGTAGCCAGCGGAGGCAAAGCCGTTCAGCTATTCGACAGCTGGGTAGGTGCACTCGCACCACTTGATTTCGAGCACTACGTGCTGCCGACCATTTCCCGTATTTTTGCCGGGCTTTCGGATCTTGATGTGCCGAAGATTTATTTCCCTGGTGTCAGCTCAGGAGAGCTGCTGTCAAGCCTGAGGAATCTTCAGGCGGATGTAATCGGACTCGACTGGCGCGTCAGCATTACGGAAGGCAGACAGCGCACCGGCGGCGGGTTTGCGGTTCAAGGCAATTTGGACCCTTATCTGCTGACGGCTCCGATGGATCTGCTCAAGGAACGGGCCAAGGCGATTATAGATGAAGGCATGCTTGAGCCGGGTTACATTTTTAATTTGGGGCATGGATTATTTCCCGAGGCATCTTTGGACACGCTAAAGGAACTGACGGAATATATCCACGACTATTCCCGCGAGGTTCTGAAGAAAACCCCAACCCCTCGTCTTTCATTATAATCAGATCACCTGTTGCGCCTATTATCCGCAGAAAGGGATGGAATCCATGACTACCAAAATTGGTGTACTCGTTATGTCTTACGGCACTCCTGAAAGTCTGGAAGGGGTAGAAGCCTATTATACGCATATCCGACGGGGCAATGCGCCGTCTCCGGAGCAATTGAAGGAATTGAAGGACCGCTATGAAGCTATAGTCGGCGGGGTTTTTCCGCTGCGGGAGAACACGGACCGTCAAGTGGAAGCGCTGCAAGCCGCGCTGAACAGCGGTCATACCGGTGAAGAAGTAGAATATGTCTGCTATCAGGGGCTCAAGCATGCACACCCTTTTATTGAGGACGGTGTAGAAGCGATGGTCCGGGATGGAATTACCCATGCTGTGGGCATTGTGCTCGCGCCGCATTATTCCTTCATGAGTGTAGGTACCTATATCAAACGTGCCAAGGAAAAGGCTGAGGCAAGTGGAATCGAAATGGCATTCGTGGAGAGTTATCACCTTCATCCGGAGCTGATCGATGTTCTTAGCCGCAGAGTGTCGGCCAAGCTGGACCTGTTTGAGGAAGCAGGTGCGGTGCGTGAAGAGGTGCGAGTCTTGTTCAGTGCACATAGTCTGCCTGAGCGTATTCTGTCGATGGGAGATCCCTACCGTGACCAGCTGCTGGCCACCTCTGAAGCTGTCGCCAAGCTGGCGGGAGTCAGCTCCTGGCAGTTCACCTGGCAAAGCGCCGGCCGTACAGCCGAGCCATGGCTTGGACCGGACATACTGGTGACGCTGCATGAGCTTAGTGAGGCGCAGGTGAAATATGTGCTGGTTGCTCCGGTTGGATTTGTCTCCGACCATTTGGAGGTGCTGTATGACCTGGATATTGAAGCGCAGGCTTTGGCTTCTGAGCTGGATATGCGGCTGATGCGTATTGATTCGCTCAACAGTGACCCTGCGTATATGTCTGTGCTGAGTGATGTAGTGCGCACCAAGACCATAGGGCTGAAGGTGGGCCGATCATGACTGGCACTGCCCGTAAAGTAGTGATTATCGGCGGAGGCCTCAGCGGCCTCAGCGCCGCTTTTTATGTCCGCAAATATTACCGGGAAGCCGGGATACAGCCGGATATCGTTTTGGTCGAGAAGGAAGGGAGCCTTGGCGGCAAGATAGAAACGCTGCACCGCGAGGGTTTTGTGATTGAGAAGGGACCAGACTCTTTTCTGGCCCGCAAGACGGCTATGAGCGAGCTGGCGAAAGAATTAGGAATCGATCATGAGCTGGTAACCACGAACCCTAATGCCAAGAAGACGTACATACTACAGCGTGGCAAGCTGCATCCCATGCCAGCCGGTCTTGTGTTGGGTATTCCCACAGAGCTCAAGCCGTTTCTGAAGAGCGGTCTCGTCACTTTTGGCGGCAAAATGAGGGCGATGATGGATTTCATCATTCCGCCGCGGCGCAGCTCTGAGGATGAATCGTTAGGTGATTTGATCGAACGGCGGCTGGGGACAGAAGTTCTGGAGAATATGACTGAGCCGCTGCTTGCCGGCATTTATGCCGGAGATATGCGCAAGATCAGCCTGCAGGCTACGTTTCCGCAATTCGGTGAAGTAGAGCGGCGGTACGGAAGCCTCATTCGCGGGATGACGACGGGACGGAAACCGGCTGAAACGCATACAGGCACCAAAAAAAGCGCTTTTCTCACCTTCCGTAAAGGTCTCCAGAGTCTCGTCCATGCCTTGATTCATGAACTGCATGATGTCGAGCAGCGGACGGGAATGGGAGTTACAGCCATAAAGGCCTTAAGCGGAACAGAGTCCTCAGTTTGGGCTTCACAGACTTCGGAAACCGTGCCTGCACCTCGTTATGAAGTAGTATTGGATAACGGGGAGCGGCTGACGGCGGATGATATCTACGTCACCGTGCAGAATTATGCTGCTGCGGAGCTGCTTCGTCCGCATGTGGATGTGTCAGCGCTGGACAATGTTAACTATGTATCGGTTGCGAATGTAGTCATGGCTTTTGCGAAGCAGGATATTGTGACTGAATATGACGGTTCCGGCTTTCTGGTTCCGCGTAAGGAAGGACGTAATATAACGGCTTGTACCTGGACCTCCACGAAATGGCTGCACACCAGCCCGGATGACCGCGTCCTTTTGCGATGCTATGTGGGCCGGTCTGGCGATGAGCAGAATGTAGACTTGCCGGATGAGGGACTGGCTGAGCTGGTGCGCAAGGACCTGCGGGAGATTATGGGTATTTCCGCCAAGCCGCTGTTTACGGAAATTACAAGGTTGAAACATTCCATGCCGCAATATCCCGTGGGACATCCGTCCAGGATTGCCGGACTGCGCAGCGAGCTCGGACAGAAGCTGCCTGGAGTGTATGCTTTTGGCGCAGGCTATGACGGCATTGGCATGCCGGATTGCATCAAGCAGGCCAAGCTGACGGCGGAGAATGCTGCCGGAAGCCTCGAAAGTCAGCCGGAGCAGGCTGCTGTAATGAGTTAATCGTAACGGTGAAGTGCACCATAAGGCGCGCTTCACCGTTTTTACTTGTCCGCTTTGGGTGAGCCTCTCTATTTGGAGGATGGGGTTGGACTTATGCTATAATAGAAACAATTTTAGGGCAAAGGAGATTACTTGCACTCATGTATCCGCCGCGTTCACGTACCCGAAAAAATAACAAGCAAAGCAGTAAGCGCCGGCGCAGAATGGTTTGGGCATGGATTAACGCAAGCCTGCTTCTAATGATCGCTGCACTGCTGACTTATGCTTTTATGGGCGATCGAGATTCAAGCGACAATCCCCCGCCGGCTGCAGCAATATTTAGTTCTCCATCACCGGAGCAGGGAGAAGCAGTACCCGAGGCTACAGTATCCTCTCAGCCGACTCCGGAATCTTCACCAGAACTGGAGCCTTCATCTGAACCGGCTGTGCAGACAACTCCGGCACCTACGGACCCCGTTCCTTCGCTTGCTCCTGAAGTAAGCACGGTACCGGAAGGGACAGATAATCCCGATGGTAAGGGCTCCGCTCAGAATTCCGGAAGCAGCCCAATTTCAGGCCTTCCAGAGAATGCCGGGAAGACCGTGAAGCTGAATTTTGCGGGAGATGTCATTTTCTCAGGCAAAGCGGGTGAGATCCTGCAGCAAAAAGGCTATGACTACTCTTACACCGCTCTGGATGGCATGTTCAAGAAGGATGATCTGACTGTTCTAAATCTGGAAACGCCAATCACCAGCGGAGGGGTTGGTGCCGCTAATAAGCAGTTTGTATTCAAGGGAGATCCCAAGGCATTGGATTCCTTGAAGGCTGCTGGTGTGGATGCGGTGAATCTGGCGAACAATCATACGCTTGACCAGGGTGAGGAAGGCTTGCTGGACACTATTGAACATTTGAGCAAACGCGGCATTCCGTATGTAGGGGGCGGAGTGGACGCAGCCGAGGCATACGGCGCAAAATATTTTGAGCGAAATGGCATTCGTATCGCTTTGCTTGGATTCACACGTGTAATGCCTGTGATGGAATGGAAGGCAGAGGCTGGCAAACCCGGAGTGGCTTCAGTATATGACAGTGCTGAAGCGCTGAAGGCTATCGCTGCCGCCAGGACCCAAGCAGATCTGGTCATTGTAATGGTTCATTGGGGCAAAGAACGGATGGAACAATATGATTCCGTCCAGCAGGCACTCGGGCACAGCTTCATAGATGCGGGAGCGGATCTGGTCATGGGCGGGCATCCGCATGTGCTGCAGGGGATTGAGCCCTATAAGGGCAAATGGATCGCCTACAGCGCGGGCAACTTTATTTTCACCCGTTCCCAAACCCGGGCCACCTGGGATACCGCTGTGTTTCAGGCGGAGTGCAGCGCACAAGGGCAGTGTTCGATGAAGCTCAGACCGATGAATGCGGAGCTGGCACAGCCGGTGCCGATGAATGAAGTGGACGGCCAGCTGCTGCTGCACAAAGTGGAATCCCTGTCCTCCGGACTTGTGAGGATCGGCAATGACGGAAGCGTAGTTGAGGTTGTCAAGTAGGCGCAGGCATAGACCATACTTCTGCCGGAGGTGCTAACGATGAAAAATATGTGTGTAGCCCATCGCGGATTTTCCGGAAAAGCTCCGGAGAACACCCTTGCTGCCATAAGGATGGCCATTGCACTCCCTTTTGTACGATGGATGGAGATTGATGTTCAGCTTACCAGAGATGGTGTCCCCGTAGTCATTCATGACTTCTCGCTAGACCGCACCACCAACGGACACGGCAAAGTCAAAAATATGGATTATGAACATGTCCGGCGTCTGGATGCAGGGAGCTGGAAAGGCCGTGCATTTCGCGGAGAACGCGTTCCTTCACTGGAAGAGGTGCTGCAGCTTGCCTCCGGCAGGTTGCGATTGAACATTGAGCTGAAGACTAACGGTGACATGTATCCCGGGCTGGAAAAAGCCGTGATTGATCTTGTCAACACTCACGGCATGCGTGATGAGGTAGTTCTGACCTCGTTCGATGCCGGCGCGCTGCAGCGGATCAAGGAACTGGACCCGCGTTTCCGCACAGGATTGATCTATGATGCCAGGTCTGGCGACCCGGCGAGGAAGCTGAAGGAGCTGGACTGCTCCTTTCTATCCATCAGCTTTGACCGGCTGAATCCGGGTCTGGCGAAGCTGCTTGCCGAGCGCGGGGTACGGGTGATGGCCTGGACGGTGAATAAGGCAAAAGAAATGCGCCGTCTGGCTGCGATGCATTCAGATATCATGATCTGTACGAATCGTCCCGACATTTGGGGTGATACCTTTCTGGAAGTATAGCTTAAGCTTACAATTGACGGGAAAGAGAGCTGAAGAATGAATGTGCGCGGATGTTAACAATATCTACTGCGTTGGACGAAACTACAAGCAACATGCGGAGGAGCTGGGCAACAAGGTACCGGTGGAGCCGCTGATCTTTCTGAAGCCTTCCCATGCGGCGGTTCCCCTCGACAAGGCTATGATTCAGCTTCCGAAGGATGCCGGACTGATTCATTACGAAGGTGAGATTGTTCTGCGGATTGCTCGGGACTATGTACCTGGCATGAGTGTGCAGGAGCTGGTAGATGTCATGGCCCTGGGGCTGGATTTCACCCTGCGTGATGTGCACAACGATCTGCAAAAGAAGGGTCTGCCCTGGACGCCCGCCAAAGGCTTCAAGAATGCTGCTCCGTTGACCCCCTATATTGCGTTTCCGGAAACGGATGAGCTGGAAGCGACGGATTACACCGTTCGTAAGAATGGTGTGGAGGTGCAGCGCGGGAACATTAAGAACATGATTTTCTCACTGCAAAAAATTGTAGAGTTCATTGCAGCCCGATACGGGCTGGGTAAAGATGATATAATTTTTACTGGTACCCCGGCAGGTGTGGGCCCTGTGGCTTCAGGCGATTCGTTCGAATTGTTCTGGGGCGATCGCTTAATGGGCACCTGCCTCATCGGTTAGCATATGCCAATGGGACTTGAAGTACTGCAATGGGTGATCGGCTTCTGCGGTGCCTTGCTGGTGGCTGGGTCGGCCTATTATAAGCAATCGCTCAGCTTTTCCGGGATGCTGGCCGCAGTTGCAATGGGGACGATCTACTTTGGGGCAGGGAATGCTTTTTGGTTTGGGATTTTGCTGTTGTTCTTCATCTCTTCCAGCCTGCTCTCGAAGCTTCACCATGAGAACAAGGCAGAACTGGAAGCCACCTATGACAAAACAGGACGCCGGGACGCCGGCCAGGTATTCGCCAACGGCGGGCTTGGCATGCTGCTGGTGCTCTTGAACGCCATATTTCCCCTGGAGCTCTGGGGATATCTGTTCATTGGCGTCATGGCGACCGTGACGTCGGACACTTGGGCGACGGAGATTGGCACCCTCGCCAAGAAGCCGCCCCGCTCTGTGCTGACGGGGCGTATTCTGCCGCCCGGCACCTCGGGTGGTGTCTCGCTGCCGGGCACCCTGGCTGCCGCTGCAGGCGGCGCCCTGATCGGTGCTGCCTCCTGGCTGCTGAGGGCAGCCTCCGGCATGCCTGAGCACTCCGTCCTGCTGCTTACGCTGGCAGGACTTCTAGGGGGGCTCGTCGGCGCTTTCGCCGACTCGTTCCTGGGGGCAACGGTGCAGCGCATGAACCGCTGCACCGTATGTGGCCGCGAGGTGGAAGCCTCGCGGCATTGCGGTCAGCCCACGGTGTACGCCCGCGGCTGGCGCTGGATGGACAACGATGCAGTCAATGCCGTCAGCTCCATTCTGGGCGGTCTTGCCGCCTTGCTGGTCGGCGGGCTATGATGCGAGGCGGCAGATATTTGTGCTTTTCATATTAGTTATAAACCTATATTCGCAATATCGAAGGAGGTGAACCGGTGAGCAGCGCGTCCATTCACAAACATACAGCTATTCTGGATGCCGCTTATGAGCTCTTCGGTTCAGGAGGCTTCTACGAAACGAAGATGTCGGAAGTGGCAGAACGTGCAGGGATTGCTAAGGGCACGGTGTATTTATATTTCAAAAATAAAGAGGATTTGTTCATGGCGGTCACCCGGCGGGACTGTGAAGGTTTTCTTCAGCAACTGGAAGGCAAGCTGCGGGCCAGCGGCAGTCTGACCGGGAAGCTGTCTGTCATTGCAGAGCATCATTTATTTTACTATTACGAGCGCAAGCAGCACACGAAGCTTTTTTTTCGGGCGCCGAATAACAATCCTGAGCTGGTAGCCTACATGGCGCTTTTTATGGACGAGTATATGCAGGCTGTAGTGAAGGTGCTGCTGGAAGGCGGGGCGTCCGAGCCGGAGCTGATGGCGAAGTCGTACATCGGCATGCTGGACCGGCTGAAAATGGATATTCTGTTTGACCCCTCTTTCTCGGAAGAGGACGTGCACAAACGGACGAAGTTTGCAGCCAGCCTCTTCATCGGCGGTGCCGTCGCCAACATGAATGCTTCACTTGGAGATTTACCGGCAGGACAATAAGGAATACAGATCCGGTTTAAAATATAAGGCAAGCGAGGACAGAGCATGAATATTATGACCGTGGAACATCTTTCCAAGAGCTATGGGGAAAAAACACTGTTCCGGGATGCATCGTTTGGAATGGATGACAGGGATAAGATTGGCGTTATCGGTGTGAATGGTACAGGGAAATCTACTTTTTTGAAGATCATCGCGGGTCTGGATACGGCTGATGACGGACAAATTTCCATAGGAAATTCGGTGCGGGTGCAGTACCTGGCACAGAATCCTCCGTATGAGCCGGACAATACCGTGTTGCAGCAGGTTTTTGCCGGGGATGAGCCAGAGCTCGCTACTATGCGGGAGTATATGGAGACTTTGTCTCTTCTGGATAAAAGCCCGGGCGATTCTGTCCTGGAGAGCCGGCTGGTACAGATCGGACAGGCCATAGACGCCGCCGGGGCGTGGCAGCTGGAGAGTGAAGCCAAAACCGTGCTGACAAAGCTTGGCATCACGCAGTTTGATGCGCGCATGGAGACGCTGTCCGGTGGTCAGCGCAAGCGGGTTGCTCTTGCAGCAGCCCTGATTACACCTTCTGAGCTGCTGATCCTGGATGAGCCTACGAACCATATCGATACAGACTCGGTAGCCTGGCTGGAGCAATATCTTCAGAAGCGGCGCGGCGCGCTGCTGATGGTAACCCATGACCGCTACTTCCTTGAGCGGGTAGCGAGTGTCATGCTGGAGCTGGATGGCGGACAGCTGTACCGTTATGAAGCGAATTATTCGCGCTTCCTGGAGCTGAAGGCTGAGCGCGAGGAACGTGAGGCATCCATGGAGCAGAAGCGCAAGAATCTGCTGCGCACCGAGCTGGCCTGGATCCGCCGGGGCGCCAAGGCCCGTTCGACCAAGCAGAAGGCCCGAATCGACCGTTACGAGAAACTGAAGGACAGCCAAGGCGCGGCTTCAACGGGCGCACTGGACATTTCCGTGGCTTCGACCCGTCTGGGCCGCAAAATCATCGAGATCAAGGATCTTACCAAATCAATGGATGGACGGACACTGATTAAGGATCTGACCTATATCGCGGTGCCGCAGGACCGGGTTGGCATTGTGGGTCCGAACGGCAGCGGCAAATCAACCCTGCTGAATCTGATTGCCGGCAAGCTTCAGCCGGACAGCGGAGAGGTGCAGCTGGGGGCAACCGTCAAGCTGGGGTACTTCACCCAGGAGCATCAGGATATGGATGACACTATGCGGGCCATAGAGTATGTAAAAGAAGAAGCGGAGATCATCCGCACAGCGGACGGGAGTGTAATTACAGCCGGACAGATGCTGGAACGGTTCCTGTTCCCGCCGGCTATGCAGTGGACGCCCATTGCCAAGCTCTCCGGAGGAGAGAAGAGACGCCTCTATCTGCTGCGCGTCCTGATGGGAGCGCCCAATGTACTGCTGCTGGACGAGCCGACCAACGATCTGGACATCGGGACACTTGCCGTGCTGGAGGATTATTTGGATGAATTCCCGGGCGTAGTGTTTACCGTATCCCATGACCGGTTTTTTCTGGACCGTACGGTGGATAAGCTGATTGCTTTTGAACAGGGAAGTATTCGTCTGCATGTAGGGGACTACAGTGAATACGAGGAATGGATGGCGAAGAATGTCCCGGCTGGTGGAGCAGAAGAGAGTGCCGGCAAGCGCGGCTCCGCACCGGAACAAGGACAGGCAACACCAACTGCATCTCCTTCCAGAGAAAAGCTGAAATTCACCTTCAAGGAACAGCGTGAATATGAGGGGATTGACGGGGCCATTGAGCAGGCGGAGCAGCTTCTGGCGGACATCAGCGTACAGATGGAAGCAGCCTTTGCAGATTCTGGTAAGCTTCAGGAGCTGGTGGAGAAGCAGCGGCAGGCAGAAGCTGAGCTGGAGCGCCTGATGGAGCGCTGGACGTATCTGAATGAGCTGGCAGAGAAGATTGCTGGCAAAGCTTAGGACTCGGGTATCCGTTAATCTGTGGATACCAAGCGACATTTTTACGTCATCCCAGAGATGGCTACCCTGCTTTTATGCTTGATGACTCACCAATTTGTGACACTAGCACAGCAATCAGAGCTCCTGCCCTGGTTGCTGTGTTTTCGTATAGCGTGCGGCTTTACCGCGCAAAGAGGAGGCAGAAGAGATTGACTTATTCGATTGAAACCGCGGTGGCCCTTCGCACCGCCGGCAAGGCTGAAGAGGCAAGAGAACTGCTCCTTGCCCTGCTGTGCGGGGATGAAGAGAATGCTGAGCTGCATTATCAGCTGGCCTGGACGCATGATGTGCTGGGCCTCGAACGGGAGGCCATCCCTTACTACGAGCGCAGTCTGTCACTGGGCCTGCCCACCGAGCAGCGCATGGGTGCACTTCTGGGACTTGGCAGCACCTATCGAACACTGGGGGAATATACCCTGTCCAAGGAAGTGCTTGAGCAGGGGCTGCACGAGTTTCCGCAGCAGAAGGAATTTGCGGTTTTTCTGGCCATGACGCTGCACAATCTGGGCGGTCACAGCGAAGCGATGAAGCTGCTGCTTACATTGCTTGCGGAGACTTCTGTCAACGAAGGAATCAGCAGCTACCGCCATGCTATCCTATACTATTCGGACAAAATAGATCAAGTTTGGGAATAAGCATTCAGAAATCCAAGCAGGCAGGTTTCCGTGATTTGGAAACCTGCCTGCTAACTATAAAAAAGCGGGCGCCAGCACCAGCCGGTAGACACCTGGCTGTGTAAAAACGTCCGCCTATACGAGCCAACAGAAGACTCCTGTTGGCTATTGATGATGCTAATCCGTCATTTCATCCGGTGGGTCCTGCCCGGCAGGCTAGCTGCCGCCTGCCACGGCAATCATCTGTACGACCGGGCGCGAGTCGCCGGTCAGCACAGCCTCTTCGGCGTTCATCTGCGAGGAACCATCGCCGTCGAGGAAGATCCCTTCCCGCTCTTCGCCGGGGACGGTCTCCAGAATGGCTGTACGGAATGCCTCTGCCGTACAGCGCGATGGCGTGACGATCAGCCATAGCTTCCCGTCCCCATCGTAGACCAGCCCCGATCGCATCCGCTGCTCGTCAGCATAGGGCAGATGCTCTGCGGCTGCCGTGGCCTGCCACAGCTCTTCATGCTGCAGGTTCATGCTGATCCCGCCCTGCGCCCAGTAATGCCCACGGTCCGTGACGGACAGGTCATCTCCCGAGGAGACGACCTGAACCGACATCGTCCCGCTCGCCCCGTCCCATACCAGCGTTCCACGCGGATATTTGGCGTTGAACCAGCCCGAGCCATACGCCCCTTGAACGCCGTTCACCGGGCGGTCATTCAGAATCGCCACCGACAGCAGGTCGCTGCCGTAGAAGAAGCCGCCGTTAATCCCGTAGGCGGCAATCGGGCGCAGCGGCGTACCTGCGCTGCGCAGCACGATGTCAGCAGGTGCCACTGACATCATATGCAGCTGCACCTTGCTGGAGCTGTCCGCCTGCAGGTAGCTGTATGTGTGAGGGAGGCCATGAAAGGCCTCCCTCGGTTGCGGCTTCGTCAGCATCACGATAGCCGCCACAGCAGCAACAGCCGCCGTCAGGAGAACGGCGGCTGTGAGCCATGGCCTGCGCTGTGAAGCCCGCTGCAGGCCAGCAAGTGCGGCCTCAGTTCGCGCCCGCATATGCGGCTAGCAGCTTGGCCGTGTTCAGCACAGCCTGCTTGTGAGTGCGCTCCATGGAGTGGGAGGCATGTACGCCCGGTCCGATCAGCGCAGCCCGGATATTGTTCCCGCCACGCAGGGCGGCGGAAGCATCGGAGCCGTACTGCGGGTAGATATCGACTGCGAACGGAATCGCCAGACCATTCGCCAGTTCGATCAGCCGGCCGGTCATGGCATAATCATACGGTCCGGAGGAATCCTTGGCGCAGATGGAGACATCGGTCTCCTTACAGCTTAGATCATCACCCATGGCACCCATATCGACCGCGATCATCTCGCTGATCTCTCCAGGAATCCAGGCAGCACCGTGACCCACCTCTTCGTAATTGGAGATCAGTAGAGAGAGGTTATGCAGCGGTTTCCAGCCTTCGCGTTTGATGCTCTCCAGCAGCCCGAGCAGAGCGGCTACACTGGCTTTGTCATCCAGATGGCGTGATTTGATATAGCCGCTGGGTGTGATAACCGCCCGCGCATCGAAGGAGATGAAGTCACCAACGGCAATGCCGAGCTTCAGGACATCGTCTTTGGTGGAGACCAGCTCGTCGATCCGGATCTCCATATTTTCCTCTGAGCGCTTGAAGTCACGCGCATCTGCGTAGACATGGACTGAAGGATGGCTGCTCAGAATTGTGCCGGTATAGGTTAATCCGGTGCGGGTGTGAATGATGCAATATTCATTTTCGATGCTGTTCATAGTAAATCCGCCGACAGAAGTTAGACGCAGCGTACCGTTCGGTTTGATTGAGCGCACCATGGCTCCAAGCGTGTCCACATGGGCGCTGATACCGATGGTGCGTGCAGGATCAAGTCCGGGAACGGTCAGAATGACTCCGCCTTTTTCGTTCCAGCTCAAAGGTACACCCAATGCTGCCGTTTCCTCAGCCACAAGGTTCATGGCCGCAGTCGTGAAGCCGCTGGGGCTGGGAGTATCGAGCAATTTTTTGAGAATGGTTAGAATGTACTCTTCATTAGGTTGTATGGTAAGCAAGGTAAATGTCCTCCTGTTCTTTATAAGCGATGTAATCAGCACATGCTAATTTGGGTTATGGTCATTTATATAACTTTTCTATGAAACTGTGGATCTACATTCTATATAGATTGAACTTGGAAAGTTGATGAAGGGGACTTCAGCCTTAGCCGGAAAAAGGTTCACTAATCCAACCCATTCAGCTTAAGAAGTATCCTATGTGGGAAAAAGTATCGCTAATTCAGCTGAAAGCGGCCGGATGGGATGATGATGCATGAAGCCAGGGCTTCAACCAATTTAGTTATACTTATTCCAAATAGCTTCTGTTCCTTAAGAGACTCATTGCGTTCTTCAAACTTGTGTGTCCTCAGTTCAACACATATATTAGATTCTCTTACGGGCTATCTCTTATAGCTGGGACGTGCTGTTAGAGGACAAGCTGTCCTGATTTACTGGCACCGCATCCAGGGAATTCCCTGCATCACGGAGCTTGTTTAGTTCTGCCGTAAGGCCTTTGATCTGCTTCTGCAGCTTGTATTGGCGAAAAATGCCGTAAGAGCCGACAATCACCCCGCCGATCAGCGCACAGCCAAGTATGACCAGGATCAGCGGAATGCTGACAACATCAAAATAGAAATTAACCTGAACCGGGTCCACATTGATGACTGCGAACACGGCGGTGAGCAAGGCGAAAATCAGGCCTAAGATAAGTGACCATTGCAATCTCATGTAACTTCCTCCTCTAAGCATAGATGACAAGATAAATCCCCTGCCCGCAGAGGGCAAGGGATTACAGTAATACTAAGCTTTTTGCCTTATTTGGTCAACTGTTCCATTTGTTCAATCACGCTTTCGAAGACACTCATCGCTTCGCGGATCGGTGCAGGAGAGGACATGTCAACGCCTGCCTTGGAGAGAATGTTGATCGAATAATCGCTGCCGCCGCTCTTCAGGAAGCCGAGATATTTATCTACCGCCGGTTTGCCTTCTTCCAGAATCTGCTTGGCGAAGCTGGTAGCCGCCGAGAAGCCGGTAGCATATTTATAGACATAGAAGCTGTTGTAGAAATGAGGAATCCGTGCCCATTCCATTTCGATTTCCTTATCTACCACCATATCCTTGCCGTAGTACTTGACGTTAAGGTTATAGTAGATTTCTGACAGATCCTGAGGTGTCAGGGATTCGCCTTCTTCAGCACGCTGGTGGATGATTTTCTCGAATTCAGCGAACATGGTTTGCCGGAACACCGTAGTGCGGAACTGGTCGGCATAATAAGTAAGCAGGTACATTTTTTCCTTCGGATCGGTTGACTTCTTCAGCAGATAATCCATCAGGAGTGCTTCGTTGGTAGTGGAAGCTACTTCTGCGAGGAAAATTGTATACTGTGCATCCCGGTATTTCAGCGTGTTGTCCGAATAGTAGGAATGCAGGGCGTGGCCCATTTCATGAGCCAGTGTGAACATGCTGTTCAGGTTGTCGTTATGGTTCAGCAGCACATAAGGATGGGTACCGTAGGCTCCCCAGCTGTAAGCGCCAGTGCGTTTATTCTCATTTTCGTAGACATCAATCCAGCCCTTGTCATAACCTTCCTGCAGCACACCCAGATAGTCCTCGCCGAGTGGTTTCAGGCCTTCTTTGGTAATCTTCTTGGCTTTTTCAAAAGTGATATCCAGCTTGTATTCGTCCACGAGCGGTGCGAACAGGTCATACATATGTAGCTCGTCGACACCCATCAGCTTCTGGCGCAGCTTCATGTAACGGTGCATCAGCGGCAGGCTCTCATGAATGGTATCGATCAGGTTCGTGTAGACCTCTTTGGGGATGTTGTCACCATAGAGCGACATTTCCAGAACAGAGGGATATTTACGGACACGCGAGTAAAAGACATTTTTGTTGACGTTTGCGCTTAGCGTGGCAGCAATTGTATTTTTTTGCTTACCGTATGTCTCATACACCGCTTTGAAAGCATTTTTGCGGACCTCACGGTCGGGACTCTCGAGGAACTGAATGTAGCTGCCATGCGTCAACTCTACTTCCTTGCCTTCCTCATTCTTGATCTTCGGGAACTTAAGGTCCGCATTATTCAGCATACTGAACACGGTTTGCGGCGCTTGGGCAAGCGTACCCACCTGGGCCAGGAGAGCTTCCTCCGCTTTGGACAGAACATGCGCTTTCTCGCGCTTCATTTCCGTCAAGGTGAAGGTGTATTCCGACAGGGAAGGGTCGGCAATGAACTGGTCGAGCTTCTCATTTGGCAGGGCAAGGATTTCCGGTGTGACAAAAGAAAGAGCTTCCCCGGCTTCCACTCCAAGCTTCTTCGCTTTTTGGGAGAGGGCCTGAAAGGTTGGGGCAGCCGTATCCTCGTCCTGGCGCATGTGCGCGTAGACATAGAGGCGTTCGGTCAGCAGGGACAGCTTATCGTCGAGCTCAAAGCATTTTTTGAGTGCTTCGGGAGAGTCAAGCTTGCCCTGGAAATCGGCCGCGCCATTAATAAGCTCCTTGACTTCCTTATATTCTGCATCCCATTGCTCCTGTGAGGCGAACATATCCTCAAGCTTCCAGCGGTTTTCGGCGGGCACTTCACTTCTCTTCAATAATTGTTCCATAGAAATCCTCCTCGGATGATGGGATGTAATAGGCATATTCTTCTGCGGTGCCGCATAAGCAGCGGGATCGCCCGGCAGCAGGCTTAAGGCAAGCAGAAGCGGGAGGGACTTGACAGCAAAGGACATAACGGAAGCCTCCTTAACACTTTAAGGTTGACTTAGTATGCCCTCCCAAATCCTGATTATGAATGATCCAGCCTCAGAAGCTATGCCACCAAGCTATAAATAATGAAGATAAAAGCCATGGCAATGAGAATGACCGCAGTCAGGGCCATGCCGCGCTTGAGGCGCGGCGGCACTTTTTCCTTGCCCATGATCAGCACTGCTCCAAGACAGAGAACAACAATAATGAAAATAACTAAATTCTCGTTATCCATTCCCGGCTAGACCTGTTTGAAGGCAGCGATGATATTTTTGTACTCTTCTTCATTATCTTTATACGATTCTTTGTTGAAACGGTTGTTGACCCATTGCATCATAGCTGGACGGCTCATAAAGGTATGCGTTTCTTCTCCCCATTGATCAGAAATTTCGCGGAGAACAATATAGCGCCCCTGAACTTCTACCGTCATCATATTCCATTTGTCTGTTTTGTATATTTCATGTTTTTTGATCATTATCATTACCACCCTGGCGATTTTTGGCTTTTGGCTCAATGATAACGCACGGGGGAAGTGAAAAGCAAATATTATCACTGGAGAAGGGAAATGATGGATTGATTTGGAGGTATAGTTGGGGTATAATGTAAGCATTCGTCATATATGGCGGTATTTTTAGGAGGTTGTTCATTTGAAAGGTACAGTAAAATGGTTTAACGCAGAAAAAGGCTATGGTTTTCTTCAAGTAGAAGGCGGCGAAGATGTATTCGTTCACTTCTCAGCAATTCAAGGCGACGGATTCAAGACTTTGGATGAAGGCCAAGCGGTAGAATTCGATATTACTGACGGTAACCGTGGTCCTCAAGCAGCTAACGTAGTTAAACTATAATAAACGGCTGGACAGTTTGTCTGTCAGTCACAACATATATTTTTGGAATGGCAGCACTTGCAAGAGTGATAACCAGCAACTTCAAAGCACACAGTTCTTTCGGGAACTGTGTTTTTTTATTTTACTTGTTAGAGCAACGAAGGGCCGCCGGTAGCAAGAAGTGCAGCCCCTTGATAGAATTAATTGCCTTTGCGGCGGGAATAACGGACGATACTGAAGCCAGTGTCCACCAGGTGCTTGGATAAAAAACCGACGAAGGCGAGCAACGAGAAGCTCATCGCCACCACATAGAATACCGTCCGTCCAGCATCCGCATAGAGGAACCCGCCAAATGTTCCGCTGAGCAGACCTGCCGCACTCGACCATACAACTGTGAAGATTGCCATGCCGGTTGCACGGAGATGATCGGGGATAATGCGCGTAATGTACCGGACGGCCGTTACGTAGTATATGCCAAATGAAATGCTGTGCATGGCCTGTATAGCAATCACAGTACCGGGTTCATTCGCCAAGGACATGAACAGGAACCGTGCAGCAAACATCAGACTGGCAAAAGCGAGCAGCGGCAGCTCTTTGAATTTGTCACCGTATTTGCTCAGGACGAAAAAAACGGGAATTTCACTCAAGGCTGAAGCCAGCAGCGACCAGCCGATAATTTCATCTCCGGCATTCATGGCTTTGAGGCTGAGTGTTAAGAAGGCTTCATTCATCCGGTATCCGATCGCAAGCACGAAGACACTGCCGAAGAACCATAGGACTTCCTTTTGCAGCAAAATCTGTTTCAGTCCTCCACGCTTAAGCGGCTCCTCTTCGGAACCGGCGATCATGGCCTTGTTGTTTTCTTCGGTCCGTTTGACATCCTTCAGTCCAAAGGTAATGAGTAGCGCAATCACTACGATTACTATGCAGACCGCTATGCTGGACGATGAGCCCAGAGCTCTCAGCACATATCCGATGGTCAGTGCGAAGAAGGAGTAGCCAAGTGATCCGAATACCCGGATCGTAATGAAGTTGCGCCCGTGGCGCTGGGCAATTTTGATCGCCATCGTATCCGCAAGCGGGAATAACGGGTAATAGAAGAAATAGAAAAGGGACAAAATAAACATCACGGCCCCAAAATCCGTAGTTCTTGCCAGCAGCAGTGCGGTAACCAGTTGGCCGGCCAGAAGAATGGCCAAGATTTTTTTGATGGTGCCCAGCCTGTCACTCATCATGCTCCAGAACAGGTTGGACAGAATGGAGATCAGCGGTCCTATAGAATACAGGATTCCGATCTGGGGACTGCTGAAACCAAGGTGAGTATAAAATAATGGGAAATAAGATACTACCAGCACACTTGTGCCGTAGAGTGTGAACATAAAGGATCGCAGCCAGTTTTGATCGCTGTACTGGCCTCCGGTCCGTCCTGATAACATGAAATTGCACTCCTCCGAATATGAGATACGGCTTCGTAATCCATACTTTAGTGTTGAACGCGTTCTAGTATAGCACAATGCAAACGCCGGATGTCCGCAGAAATCAGGAGATTTCTGAATCTTTCAGCGTTTTGCGAAAGTGATTTTGTTGTTTGTACAAATACGCTCTGCATATTATAATAATGATGATTTGGATAAGGAGACAACAATGTGGAGGCACTGTCATTGAATGAATTTGAGCAAGGCCGTTACCTTAGCCCACGCGGCCCAATCGGGCTGATGAGCAGGGTCTACAAGTACGTGCTGCCGGAAGTGCGGGAATGTCTCCATTTCTGGCGCCAGGATGCGGAAGGGATTCCCGACCCCGAGCTACGGAAGCAAGCGCTTGCCAGCATTGAGACCAAAGAGTTTCACTGCCAGGGTGGCGGAATATATGCCGCCGGCAATTTGTCGATGAGACATATACTGATTCCGCTTATTGTTGCTTATCAAACGATCAGTGATTATTTGGACAACCTGTGTGACCGCAGCACATCTCTTGATCCTGCCGATTTCAGGCTGCTGCATCAATCCATGCTGGATGCCATTAACCCTAAGGCTGAGCTTGGTAATTACTATGCGCTTCGCACTGAACAGAATGACGGAGGATATCTGCACAGACTTGTCCGCAAATGCCAGGAGATGACTGCACTCTTACCCGGCTATGCTGCCGCAGCTGAAGAAGTGCATGGTTTGGCTGTGCTGTATACGGATTTGCAGGTCTATAAGCACATCCGCCCCGATCTCAGGGAGGCTGCCCTGAAGGAATGGTGGGAGGTGGAAGGCAAGCGGGCCCCGCATTTGCAGTGGAATGAGTTTGCGGCGGCAACAGGCTCAACCCTCGGCGTATTTATGCTGTTTTTGGCTTCATGCGACCCCAAGCTGAGCACATCGGCAGCGGCCTCCATTCGGGCGGCATACTTTCCGCATTTATGCGGTTTGCACATTATGCTGGATTACCTGATCGATCAGGATGAGGACCGGGCTGGCGGGGATCTCAATTTCTGCAATTATTATGACAATAGTGATACCATGCTGAATCGGATCGCTTCCATTGTGGAGTGGGCCCGCAGGGATGTCCGGAATCTACCCGAGACCTCAATGCATCGCATGGTCATCGAGGGCTTGCTGGCACTTTATTTATCCGATCCGAAAGTCAGCGAACAGCGGGAGGTTCGCTCAGTATCCAGACGTCTGATGAGAAGAAGTCCTCTGACAAGATTATTCTTCTTCGTGAACAGCCGCTGGATACGCAGACATATGTATTAGAGGCTGCGGGGCGTTATTCTGATCAAGAACGGGCTCCGCACAATTTTAAGGAGGAACTAACAGGATGGCAAACGTAAAAAAAATCGCAGTATTAACCAGTGGAGGAGATTCGCAGGGCATGAATGCCGCTGTACGCGCAGTAGTACGTAGTGCAATCTACTACGGTATTGAAGTGTTCGGAATCCAGCGTGGATACCAGGGCCTGCTGAACCGTGACATTTTCCCTATGGATCTGCGCAGTGTCGGTGATATTATCCAGCGCGGAGGCACCATTCTCCAATCGGCCCGCTGCCTCGAGTTTGTGACCCCCGAAGGTCAGCAAAAGGGTGCGGATATCCTGAACGAGATGGGAATTGACGGATTGGTTGTTATCGGCGGAGACGGCTCTTATAAGGGAGCTAACAAACTTAGCAAGCTTGGCATTAATACTATGGCTTTGCCGGGTACCATCGATAATGATATTTCGTTCACCGACTATACCATTGGCTTTGATACTGCGGTAGGTGTTGTAGTTGATGCCATCAATAAGCTTCGTGATACGATGTCCTCGCATGAGCGTTCATCGATCGTAGAAGTTATGGGCCGCCACTGCGGGGATATTGCACTACATGCCGGTCTTGCTTCCGGAGCCGAAACGATTCTAGTACCGGAAATGCCTTATGATCTGAACGAAGTAGCCGACCGTATGCGCGACAACTTTGCCAGAGGTAAACGTCACAGTATCGTAATTGTCGCTGAAGGTGTAGGCAAGGGCGAAGATGTGGCTCAGGCGCTGAAAGACCGTCACGCCTCCCTGGACGCGCGCGTTACAGTTCTTGGACATATTCAGCGTGGAGGTACTCCGACTCCAGGAGACCGTAATCTGGCCAGCCGTTTAGGCGACTTTGCTGTACGTTCCCTGATCGAAGGTCAGTCTGACAAAGCTTGCGGCATTATCAAGGGTGAGCTTACGCTTACAGACATCGATCTGGTTGTTAATACCAAAAAAGACTTTGATACCGAGCTTTACGAGCTGGCATCCCGTCTTTCCCAATAGTCTTATAGATATTTTTCATCAAGGCCGCCTAGCGAAGGCGGTCTTTTTTACACTTGACTATATACCCCCGCCCGTATATTATATACCCCATAGGGTATATAAATGAGGAGGCAAACGGAATGAGTAAGAGAATTGTAATTGTTGGCGGTGTAGCGGGCGGGGCTTCAGCGGCTGCCCGTCTGCGGAGATTGAATGAACAAGACGAGATTATCCTGGTGGAGCGGGGAGAGCATGTCTCTTTTGCCAATTGCGGACTTCCATATTACATTGGAGAAACTATAGACTCCAGGGAGAAGTTGTTCCTCCAGACTCCCAAGGGGATACAGCAGAGATTTAATATCGATGTACGGACATTGACTGAGGTTACAGCCATTGATCGTGAGAGCAAGCAAGTGTTTTCCCGTAATGTGATCACAGGTGAAGTTGTTCAGATTCCTTACGATATTCTGATCCTGTCTCCCGGTGCACGACCGGTTGTTCCTCAAATTCCTGGGATCACCAGTGCGGATAATCTGTTCACACTGAGAAACATTCCAGATACAGACCGGATCAAGGCATATGTCGATCATCAGCATCCGAAGCACGCAACGGTTATCGGAGCTGGATTTATCGGGCTGGAAATGGCGGAGAATCTGCGGGAACGCGGGCTTGAAGTGACGGTAATTGACCGGGGTACACAGATATTGAACCCGCTTGATCCCGAAATGGCACGACCGGTTGAAGAACACATGCGGTTGAACGGAGTGGAGCTCCGGTTGAATGAGGGTGTGGAGGCGATCATGGAGGGTGGCCGATTGCTACAGCTCGCATCTGGTACGACTTTTGCTACGGATATGATTATTCTAGCCATTGGAGTTACACCGGAGAATGAGCTGGCCAGAAACAGTGGACTGGAGCTGGGAGTCCGGGGGGCTGTAAAAGTTACCGCCACACTGCAGACAAGTGATCCTGCGATCTATGCAGTAGGGGATGTTATTGAAGTCAGAGATAAAGTTCAAGGCTTTGAAACCATGGTATCACTCGCTTGGGGCGCCAACCGTCAGGGCCGTCTTGCCGCAGATCATATCAATGGCCGGTCCATTGCTTATGAAGGCGCTTTGGGCACAGCAATTATCAAAACCTTTGGCTTGACCTCGGCCCTTACCGGGAATAATGAGAAAACACTGAAATCTCTGGGAGTTCCATATGAATCCATACACATCCACCCAAATTCACATGCGGGCTATTACCCAGGTGCAGCCCCAATTGCTATTAAACTGCTGTTCAGCCCCCAGACAGGAGAAATATTTGGGGCTCAGGCAGTGGGAAGTGAAGGCGCCGACAAACGGATTGATGTGATTGCTACGGCTATCCGGGGAAAGCTCAGAGCAGACGAACTGGCGGATATAGAGCTGGCCTACGCGCCACCTTATTCTTCTGCCAAAGACCCCGTGAATATGGCCGGATATGTTGCTTCGAATGTAATGGAAGGTATGGTGAAGAATCTTCAATGGTACCAAGTGGATGACTTCACCCGGTCCGGGGGGCTTATTATCGACGTCAGAGATGAGGTGGAGCGTCTTGCCGGTTATATTCCCGGTTCCATCAACATCCCTCTTTCCGAGCTGAGAAACCGCCTTGCTGAAATACCTTCTGATCAAAAGCTTGCGGTATCCTGCCAAGTCGGTCTCAGAGGGTATATCGCGGCAAGAATGCTGATGCAGTATGGATACGATGTGCAAAATGTTGACGGGGGCTATAAAACCTACGCTGTGATGGCCATAGACAGAGGTGTAGATCCAGAAGGAGAAAAGAAAAATCGGATTAATGTTCCAGAAGTTTCCAGTCTTACTGAACAGCGGCTTATGCTGGATGCTTGCGGATTGCAGTGCCCTGGCCCTATACTCAAAGTATACGAGACCGTGAAGTCTATGGAAGAGGGACAGCAGCTTGAAATTGTAGCAACAGATTTTGGTTTTGCCGCGGATATCCGGCAGTGGTGTCTCAAGACGCAGAATACACTGGAATCCTTGGATGTCTCAGGGGGCAAGGTTCAGGCCCTTGTGCGTAAAGGAATTCAGAAGCCAGTGGAGGCAGATGCGGCTCCTCTTACCTCAACAGCGGAGAAGGAAGGAACGTCTATGGTTATCTTCAGCGGGGATCTGGATAAGGCGATCGCTTCGTTCATTATTGCCTCCGGGGCAGCTGCTATGGGCAAGCAAGTCACGATGTTCTTCACCTTTTGGGGATTAAATCTGTTGCGTCGCGAGCAGGCTCCAGAGGTTCACAAAAAGGGACTGGACAAAATGTTTGGCATGATGATGCCTCAAGGTACCCGTAAATTGTCCCTCTCCAAAATGAATATGGGCGGTCTCGGGGCAAAACTGATCCGGCACACCATGAAACGAAAGAATGTGGACTCTCTTGAACAGCTGATGTCGGGGGCCATCCATGCAGGTGTAAAGCTGATGGCCTGTACAATGAGTATGGATATCATGGGAATCAAGCAGGAGGAATTAATAGCAGGCGTTGAATTTGGCGGCGTCGCCAGTTACCTAGGGGCCGCTGAGGATTCAGGCGTCAATTTGTTCATCTAAAGGAAGTGTATAGCAATGGAATATGATAAAGGGATCAAGAATAGACTAAAACGCATTGAAGGACAAGTGCGGGGCGTGTTAAGTATGCTGGAAGAAGGACAAGACTGCAGGGAGATTGTTATCCAGCTCACCGCAATACGAACAGCCGTAGACCGTACGGTAGGTGCCGTCATCGGAGCCAACCTGGAGCATTGTATCCAGGAGGAGCTGCAGCAAGGGAATTCGCCCAATCAAGTCATTCAAGAGGCGGTAGAACTGCTGGTGAAAAGCCGATAACTAAAAGAACAGCTGCGGAATTGATTCCGCGCTGTTCTTTTTTGTTATATCCGGGTAGGATTGGTTTTGGTATGTCCGTACTGGCGCTGTACTTTGACAAGACGGGACAGCAGGAGGATAGCCCCGATGGCAAGCCCGGTGATCAGGCCAATCCAGTATCCGTAAGCACCTAAATCTGTATAGGTTGCGAGTAGATATCCCGTGGGTAGACCGATTACCCAGTAAGCAACAAAACAGATAATAAAAGCCGGATTCACATCCTTGTAGCCCCGAAGTACCCCTTGTGTAGGAGTGGCAATTGCATCGGAAATCTGAAAGAAAATGGCGTAAATTAGGAAATGCTGAATAAGTGAAATGACCTCGGGCTCATCTGAATATAAGCCGGCGACGTGATTACCTGCGAATAGCAGCACGAGAGCTGTAACCAGAGAGAGTACAGCAGCAGTCCCGATGCCCAAAATTCCGTATTGCCGGGCATCCTTCAATCTGCCGGACCCGCTCTCGAAGCCGACGAGGATCGTCAGGCTCATGCAAATGCTCAGAGGAATCATATACAATGTGGAGGCAAAATTGATTGCCGCTTGATGGGCAGCAATGGTTACGGTATCGAACCGGCTCATCAGTAGCGTAACTGCGGAGAAGACTGCCGTTTCGAAGAAAATAGAGAAGCCGATGGGTACTCCGATCTTAAGCAGTTCTTTGAAGCTCCGCCGGGACATGGAGTAGAATCTGCGGAACAATTGCAGACTGCGGAACGGCTCGGACCGATAGACGAAGAACAGAGAGATGGCAAAAATCACCCAATAGGTTATAGCTGATGCAACGCCTGCACCAACGCCGCCAAGACGGGGGAATCCAAATTTTCCAAAAATCAGTAGATAGTTGAGGCCTACATTTACCGGTAATGCAATTAGCGTGATGAACATAGAAACCCTTGTCTGCCCGAGAGCATCAATACAGCTGCGAATTACGGTGTAGCCAAACAGCGGAATGATTCCTACGGAGATGGCGCAGAGGAAACGGAAGGCAATATCACGCACCTGTGGTTCCAGGTTCATGAAATCAAGTACGGGCGATAGGGCAAACGCACCGAATACCAGCACCAAGAGCGATATGAGCAGGGACAGCCACATGCCTTGAGTGACCTGATAAGCTACGTCTTTTTCATTTTTACTTCCCATCAAATGAGAAACTATGGGTGTAATCCCCATGAGGATGCCACTGAGTCCGGTTTGGATGGGAATCCACAGGCTGGTTCCAATCGCTACACCGGCCAAGTCGTTCGTGCCATATTTGCCTGACATATTCGTATCAAAAAAAGTGATGGCGGATAACGCAACCTGTGTAATAAGGATAGGGAATAAAATATACAGGAATTGTCTAGCCTTTTGTTTCATTGAAGTCGTGGGTATCATTGTACATAAGCCTCTTCATTCTTATATTTAATTTCCGGGACCAATCCCAGTAAAATGACCCCACAATGTGGGGTCTATAAAGGATGCTTGTAAAATTAGAATTTGAAAATGGCTGAAAACTTTTTTCTTATTTTTCGTAATCTACACCGGAAGTATAACGGTTATTGGCATTCCAGAGCAGGAATTCATCGACGTTCTTTTCTTTTAGGGCACGTATCTGGTCCTCAACCTGCTGTTTGCCATATTTGACATAATGCCCGCTTCCGAGCCAGCTTGCGGTGAAGTCCTGAATCCAGGGACGGATGATTGGTTTGAAGCTGCCTAGGGGATCAAGCTTCTTATGTGTATCCACCATGGAGCCTTTGATAGTGGCGTATGGGTTCTTATCCGGATCTTTCACATCAAACCAGCCGGTTGAGTAGTGGCTTGGATAGACCATTGGGCTGATAACATCGACATTCTTGGAGATTTTTACAAAGTCCTGGCCGATGCCTTCCGCAGCAGGGACAGAGGCTGCATAGCCAAAAATATCAACCGAAACACGTACGCCGAGCGGGCTAAGTTCGGTTTTGGCATATTTAACAAAATCAGAAATGATCTCTACCCGTGGACGGTCGCTTTTTGTGTATTTGAGTGTGTCTGCGCGTTTTTCGAAGCCTTCAGGAAAACGAACATAATCGAACTGGATTTCCTTGAAGCCGAGTTTGGCGGCTTCTTTGGCGATATCTACGTTGTATTTCCATACATCCTGATTATATGGATTCACGAAGCTGTCTCCGCCCTTATTGGTCCATACTGAACCATTGGCAGTAACAAAGGACATCTCAGGTTTTTTCTTGGCGAGTACGGAATCCTTGAATACAACAATCCGTGCAATGGGGTAGACGTTATGCTTCTTCAAACGTTCCATCAGTTTGTTGATGTCACCAATGAACGGCTGAGGATGGCCCATCTGCTGAAGCTCTGCGTTATCTGTTTTATATGTGATGTATCCGGCATCGTCCTTAATATCAATGACCATAGAATTCAGCTCGGTTTGGTCGAGCAGGTTGAGCAAAGTCTCCATCCGGGATCCACCAGCGCTATAGGCTGTTACGTAAATGCCTTTGACCTTAGGGGCATCCGGCTGAGGATCGGTTAGAAGTGCGGTGTCTGTAGCACCCGGGGAAGCTTCGGCGTCCGGCGTAGCGCCTGGAGCAGGTGTTGCTTCGTTTCCTCCCGCGGTGTTCGGTGAAGCGTTAGGATTTGATGAGTGCTGTGCGGCGATGGATGGGTTTATGGCGGACTGTAGTGCGGCGGTCACGTCGGCTTCGTGTGAATTATGCTGTACGCCGACGCTTCCCAGAGCCATCATCAGTAGAGCCCAGGTGATATTCATTTGTTATTCTCTCCCTTTATGTACATTCCCTTAAAGTATAAAGGAACGGCAGCGTCCAAAAAGAACAGACTTGTAACAATCCCCGTAATTTTGTTCGCATAAAAACCGTTCTTGTTGTTTATAAACGGGATGTACAGATTTTAAACCATACAATTCATAAGAATGATTGCCCTGGCCTTTAAAAAGGTGGTACCTGAAGCTTTAAAAAAGTAAATGCCGCTCGGGTCCGGCCACGGCCGAATCCAAAGCGGCAACTATTAAAACGGGTTCCAAGCATTTTACTTATTGAAGATACGCAGAATTCTGATGCTCGTAAATGCTGTAATGGATAATATCCATCGCATCTTCCGGTTCCAGAATACTCAGACCGTCACGCAGAACAATCACAGAGTTCAATTCATCCTGCTTCAGAAAAGGTATCATATCCGGATACCATCTCATGACGATTGCTGACAGTTTTACCGTTTCCATTTCCACAACAATCACCCTTTCCTTTTTCGAATAGTGCTGAATTGAATTCAGGTTTCATCGGAAAACGAAGTGCCAGGAAAAAAGAGGGTAAATCACAATCTTCATGAAATTTGTAAGGTCCTGCGTGAGTCTAATATATCATAATTTTAAAGTATGCGCATTTTTTTTGAGCCTATCTTTTGCGGAAGGAACCCATTACCCCAACTGTTTCTACGATGTTCACAAAAGCCTGCGGGTCACTGTTTTTGATAATCCGCTTTAATTCAGCCAGCTCATAACGTGTAGTCACTGTCATTAGCATGTCCCGCTCCACATGAGAATAAGCACCTTCAGTTTTAATCTTTGTCACTCCGCGCTGCAGTCCAAGAAGCTGTTGAAGCAGTTCATCGGTGCGTGTGGTTACAATGTAAACCGTCACTTTAATGTGGCTGACGTGAATCAGATCCACGACCTTGCCTGACACGTAAATAGAAACCATCGATGCCAGTGCTAAATTCCAATTGTTGTCAAAATAGGCTGCAGTTAGAATGACAAGCCCATTCAGTCCAACGAGCACATTACCAATTGGAAAGTCACGGTGCTTAATAATTATGGAGCCCAGAATATCGAAGCCCCCTGAAGAACCGCCCACCCGGAAGGATACACCGGCGCCGACACCAACAAGCACTCCCCCAAATACGGAGGCGAGTAACATATCTGAAGCTACAGTGGCCGTTGGGATTAAAGCCATAAGCCAGGTAGTAGCACCTACCGACAGGATACTCAGGACAATAAATCTCCGTCCGAGCTGAAACCAGCCTGCTACCAGTAAAGGTACATTGAACAACAGATACATTAAGCTGATATTGAACGGGGTAAAGTATCCGACCAACATGGCCAGCCCTGAAACTCCTCCGCTCAGCAGTCTGTGAGGAATTAAAAACAGGTTAAAGCCGCATGCAATCATCGCTGAACCGAAGATAATTGCAAGGTAATTCCCGATTTGTTTTAGTCTTGACAAGCAAATTCACCTCTGACGCGTAATGTAAGTAATGAAAGTAAGGAATACACTGGTATTCCTAATCGAGTTTGTGATATAATGTATAGGATATTCTTGAGTAGGACGTTACAATAGTGTTTTTTGCATTGATTAGAGTGCAAGAACACAATTGTTCAGGCATATTCACCCAGGCCTGATCAGGACATCTTTTGGTCCCAATGCGAGCTAAACCATGCAGAGAATCCGGCATGATTGGACAGCCTATAAATGTGTTTACCGCTACTTAAGAATACAGACAAGCATGTGGAATGTCCACTGTATAGAAGGAGCATGAATAATTTGAAAACATTCGCAGAATTCGGCTTGGAGCCAAAAGTGCTGCAAGCAATCACAGAGCTAGGATTTGAGGAATCTACACCCATTCAGGAGCAGGCTATCCCAATTGCAATGGCAGGATCGGACCTTATCGGCCAGGCACAGACAGGTACCGGTAAAACTGCTGCTTTTGGTATTCCCCTCATTTCCAAGATTCCCCGGGAAGAAGAGAAAATCGTAGCTCTCATAATGACACCGACCCGTGAGCTTGCCATTCAAGTCGCCGAAGAAATCGGCAAACTGACCCGTTTCAAAGGTCTCCGTTCCCTGGCTATTTACGGCGGTCAGGATATCGGCCGTCAAATCCGCGGTCTGAAAAAGAAACCGCAAATCATCATCGGTACACCGGGACGCCTATTGGATCATATCAACCGCAAGACTATCCGTTTGGATGATGTTCAAACCATCGTCTTGGATGAAGCGGATGAAATGCTGGATATGGGATTCATGGAGGATATTCAATCGATCCTCAAGCTTGTACCAGAAGAACGCCAAACCATGCTTTTCTCAGCAACAATGCCCCCTAACATTCAACGTCTTGCCCAGCAGTTCCTGAAGAATCCACAACATGTTTCTGTAATTCCTAAGCAAATCAGTGCACCTTTGATTGATCAAGCTTACATCGAAGTGCCTGAACGGCAGAAATTTGAAGCGCTGAGCCGCTTGATTGACATGGAGTCTCCTGATCTGGCTATCGTATTCGGCCGTACCAAACGCCGGGTTGATGAGCTTGCTGAAGGATTGCAGAAACGTGGTTATTCTGCAGACGGCCTTCATGGTGACCTGTCCCAGAATCAGCGTGATGCTGTAATGCGCAAATTCCGCGATGGCAGCATTGACGTGCTTGTAGCTACCGACGTAGCGGCACGCGGTCTCGATGTTTCCGGCGTGACACATGTTATTAACTTTGACCTTCCACAGGATCCGGAGAGCTATGTACACCGTATCGGCCGTACTGGCCGCGCCGGCAAGGAAGGTACTGCCTGGTCTTTCGTGACGCCACGTGAGATGGATCACCTGCATTTGATTGAGCGTGTTACCCGTCACCGTATTACCCGCAAACCTCTTCCAACGATGGCTGAGGCTATCGAAGGCAAACAACGCATTACAGCTGAACGTTTGCTGGCAATGGTAGAAGACGGCGGTGAGCTGAACGAATACAAAGGCATTGCTATTCAGCTTCTGGAGCAATATGATTCAGTTCAACTGCTGTCTGCAGCAATGAAGCTGCTTACCGGTGACACCAAAGATGCTCAGATTGAATTGACACCGGAAGATCCTATCCGTGCTAAACGTCGTGGTGGCAAAAATGATATCCGCAGTGGACGCAAGCCTAACGGCGGATATGGCGGTAACCGCACAGGTTCAGGTACAGGTACAGGCGGAGGATACAGAGGCAACCGTGACAATGCAAGCGGCGGCACCAGCGGCAGCAGCAGCAGTCGTGGCGGTTATAGCAGCGGCTACGGTAGCAATAGCAGCGGCGGATATGGCGGCGGCTACAAAGGCAACCGTGATTCCGGTGCGAGCCGTGATGCAGGCGCTGGACGCAGCAGTGACCGCAAACCATCCACACGCCCAAGCAGCACTAGCACACGCCCGGCTAAACGCGAAGATTACGATATTTAATTAGCAGGCCTGATAACACAAGAAGACGAGAAGCCTTTAGATCGGCTCTCGTCTTCTTTTTGGTTTGTAGCAAGGTTTTATTTTTAGACAAAAGTACGAGTGATGATTACGAGCAGAATGAACAGTACGAGAATGGTCCCAGTGGAAGTCCAAGGATTGTAGCAGCCAGGTGCGGACATGAGGTCAACCTCCTTCAAAAGTTGTTGATTTGAGTGGTTACATTTCTAATATATGGACTCTCCGTCAAGGATGCATAGACATTAACCCAGAATCTCAAACTTGGGCGCTGGAAAAGTTCGGGTCAAATAAGGTATAGTTAAGATACGCAGTATGTGCGAGACAGACAGGAGGAAGGAAATTGGAGTTTAAGGGAGCAATGGGTGGTTTATATCGCATCACGGAGTGGATTTCGCGTATCGCCTTCAGTAATATTTTGTGGGCGTTATGTTCGGTTCCGTTTCTGTTCATGGCAGTAACTAAGATGATTATGCTGGGTTCAGGTGCAGGGGGCCCTAATGAACAGATCACACTCAACTGGGCACTGGGTATTTTGGCGCCTTTTACCGTATTTCCGGCAACGGCAGCACTGTTTACCGTTGTTCGCAAATGGGTTATGGGCAATACGGATGTAAGTACATTCCGCACTTTTTTTCAGGGGTATAAAGAGAATTATTTGAAGAGCATGCTAGGAGGGGCGATCTATACCCTGCTGTTCGTCGTTATGTATGTAGATGTGACCGTATACATGACTCAGATGGCCAATTTCAGAATTGTCGGTATATTGATGCTGGTGCTGATGATTATTTTGTTCGTCTCTATGTTTAATTTCTTCTCGATTGTGGTTCACTACCAAATGACCTTCAAAGAAGTGGTAACGAATTCGATACTGCTGACCATCGCCCGGCCGATCCGTGTGTTCTCGACACTTATTGGCTCAGCGGTTCTAGCCTACATAGGTTTGCGGTATACAGTGCTTTATGCCATTTGTATTCCTACACTGATTTCTATGCTGGCCTTCTTTAATTTCTATGCTACCTACAATAAGCTTCAGGAACAGGTGGAGAAGAAGAAGCAAGAGGAAGAGCTTGCGGCGCTTGAGGCAGCTGAGAGAGAAGCGGAAGACGATCTGGATGAAGAAGATGAAGATGAAGAGAACGACAAAAGACCTCAAACGGATTTAACAAAACGATAATAAAAACCGGGATTTATAGGCGAAAACTGTATTCAAGTGTTAAATAAAGCGCATACAGGTTTACATTTTCGTCAAAACGCAATATAATAAGGGTAATTCCTGCGATGTACGTTACGGTTGCTCGTTGTTTTGAACCAATGATAATGTCTTGGGAGATCTATATGAAGCGCAGCTGAAATGCCCTGTCTATACGACTTGGGGAATTCAAAAACGACTTCTGCGGTCACCCACCTGCTCTAGCAGGTTCAGAAGACACTGTAGCCGGACGGCATAGGCGGGTTTTCTACTGTTATTGACAAGGTGCCCTGTTTTCCCGCTTTGTTGCGGATACGGGGCGCCTTTTTGTGTATGAGAGCAATAACCCGAAAGTGAGCTATGCCCTTTTGTTCCGGGGTTAAGAATGTTACACTTAGACTAATGAACTTGGGATTTGAAGAGGGGGAAGTATTTTGTCGTTGAAAAGAACCTTGGTCGGATTATTTCGCAGTCATGACGGAACAAGCGACCGTGCTAAAGACCCGGCTTTAAAGACGCGTTATTACAATCTTTCAAGAGACAAGGCGTGGGATGAAGTATCCTCTACGCTTAAGAAGGTTCCTGGATTCAAAGTGCTTCATGAAGTGCAGTCTGTTGGCGAAATCACCCTGGAAAAAAGGACGGGCTTTGGGCGGACGCTTGATATCACGGTGTCAGTACTGAATACTTCTCCGGTACGCTGTGCCGTTGATATTTATTCGGCATCCAGAGGATCGCTTGGCGATTTGGGTGCCAACTACCGTGTTATTCAGCGCTTATACCAGACACTGGAGAAAAAGCTGGGCAAATATAAAGTGGACTAAGCGTAAACCATGGGAATTTTTCCTGTTCATGGATTGTATACGGTTTCGGGCTTTGCCCGAATAACCTTTCATGTTGGATCATAAACCAAAAGCGGGAGAAGGATGACCTTCTGCCGCTTTTTTTAAAAGATGGGCTATTGCTATATGTGATTTGGTTCTCTTTCCAATTACAGCAGTGCTTTTACGGCAGCTACGGCAGCTTCATAATTCGGATGCTCGGACATTTCAGCCAGGTATTCTACATAAGCCAAGGTATTGTTTTTGTCTACAACAAAGATAGAACGCATGTCCAGGCGGAATTCCTTGATCAGTACACCATAGGCTTGTCCGAAGGATGCCTCTTTGTGGTCAGACAGTGTTACAACGCGGTCAATACCGGCTGCGCCACACCAGCGGGCTTGAGCGAACGGAAGGTCCATGCTGATGGTTAGAATGACCACATCATCACCGAGCTCAGCGGCTTCAGTATTGAAGCGGCGGGTCTGTGCATCGCACACTCCGGTATCCAGAGAAGGTACAACACTGATCAGCTTGATTTTGCCGGAATAATCGCTGAGGGAAGCTTCTTCCAGAAGATTCTTGCCTACCACAAAATCGGGTGCGGTATCTCCGGCTTTTAGCTCAGGCCCTACGAGAGTAATGGGGTTGCCCTTGAATGTGGCTACACCTGTTCTTTCTTGCGTCATATCCTTGTTTCCTCCTTGAATTGCATGATTGGATTCATACTGCCAACATAAATTATAATCTTTTTAGAAGCTGGATGTCCAACGAGGACAAATTATGTTACATAAGGGATGGTGCTATGATATTCATAAGGTACGAGAAATGGAAAGGGTACATCCGTTATTATCCGGTAACCTGTATTCTGATTCTGCTAAATGTACTTATGTTCATTGTATTGACGGTCAATGGCGGTTCGACCAATCTGGAGACACTTAAGAAGTTTGGAGCGACCTTAAATGCGGGGCCGGAAAAGGATGAAATGTGGCGTTATGTAACAGCAACCTTTTTACATAACGGGTTTGCCCATTTATTCTTCAACTGCTTTGCCCTTCTGGTATTTGCCCCCCCGCTTGAGCGCCTGATGGGCTGGTGGCGTTACGCCCTGCTCTATATGGCTGGCGGATACATCGCCAATTATCTGTCCGTTGTTATCAGCAGCCGTTCGGTTGTGGATACAGTGATGGTCTCCGTGGGGGCCTCAGGGGCAATCTATGCTATTTATGGCGCGTTTCTATATATTGCTCTGATACAAAGGGAGATGATGGACGAGAGCTCACGCAAGACGCTCTACGGCCTTCTGGTGATGGGGGTCATTATGTCCTTTGCGACTCCGAATGTGAATTGGATGGCCCATCTCAGCGGGCTGGCTGCCGGCTTTTTCCTCTATGGACTCATAATTCGCATCTTTAAAAGAAGCCGACGATAACGGGAGGTGCTCAAGTGGAGCTCAGACAGCTGCAATATTTTCTAAAGGTGGCCCAGAAGGAACATGTAACAAGAGCAGCGGAGGAATTGCATGTCGCCCAGTCCGCAGTCAGCCGCCAGATTCATCAGCTGGAGCAGGAGCTTGGTGTCGATTTGTTCATGCAAAAGGGGCGTAACCTGCAGTTGACCCCGGTGGGGCAGCTCTTTTGCAAAAGAGTGGAGTCTGTGCTTAAGGAACTGGAGCGCTCCGTTGCTGAGGTGCATGAATTTCTGGACCCGGAACGCGGCGAGATCCGGATCGGATTTCCCCACAGTCTGGGAACTCATCTAATACCAACAATCGTTGCTGAATTCCGCAAGCATTATCCTCATGTGAAATTCCGGTTTAAGCAGGGGGCATACCCTTCTCTGATCAAGGATGTAATCTCAGGAGAGGTGGACCTGGCGTTTATCTCGCCTTTCCCGGAGGATGATGGACATGTCGCTGGAGATATTGTCATGACCGAGGAGTTGTTCGCGATTCTTCCTCAGAATCATCCTTTGGCCGGGGAGGAGGTCATCCGTCTTGAACAGCTCCGGGAAGAAAAGTTTGTCCTGTTCAGCCAGGGATACTCCCTGAGGCCCATTGTATGGCAAGCCTGCCTGCAGGCGGGGTTCAAGCCGCAAATCGCTTTTGAGGGCGGAGAAACAGACACGATACGCGGTTTGGTTGCTGCAGGAATGGGAGTAAGCCTCCTGCCGGAGATGGCACTATATCAGACCAATCCGATGCAGCCGGCCCAGGTTCGGATCGTCGACCCGGCTATAACGAGGACGGTAGGGCTTATTCACAGAGCCGATGGGAAACTGCCGCTGGTGGCCCGGTCTTTTCGGACTTTTCTGCTGACCTATTTCAAAAACAGGAATAACAATACCCCGGTAGGCTCTTAGCCTCCGGGGTATTGTTATGAATAAGGTCAATTAGCGGTTAGTCGCGGTTTCCGAGGAACATTGTGATCAAACGCAGGAGTTCGAGTAAGGATACCAGGGCAGCCGCCACATATGTCAAAGCTGCCGCATTCAGTACTTTGGCTACTCCGCGTTCTTCCTCATTACGGATAAAGCCTTGCTCTACCATGACCTGACGTGCCCGGTTGCTTGCATTGAATTCAACAGGCAGCGTTACAAGCTGAAAGGCAACAGCGGCGGAGAAGAAAATGATGCCCAGGCCAATAAGGTTAAAGGAACTGAACAGAAAACCCGCCAGCAGCATAAAGGGTGCGATTCCCGAGGCAAAGTTGACCACCGGGAACATCCGGTGACGCAGCGTAAGCATGGGATAATGGACTTTATGCTGAATTGCATGCCCTACCTCGTGACAGGCCACAGAAATGGCGGCTATGGAGCGCTCATAATACACGGGCTCTGACAAACGGACAACCCTGTGGATAGGGTCATAGTGGTCAGAAAGGGAACCGCGTACGGGCTCAATCGGCACATCTCCCAGGCCATTTGCATCAAGCATGCGACGTGCTGCATCATAACCGGTCATTCCGCTTGTGTTGGCTACCTTGGCCCATTTATTGAAGTTGCCCTTCACACGGAACTGGGCCCATAAAGAGAATAGAAAAGCGACTATTACCAATAGAAACATAAAAGAATTCATATGTCATTCCTCCGAAGTGATTTATTAAGCGGTTTACTTACATTGGCGGCCCCTGTGTGAGCAGGAGCTTAATTGCCTCCATGCAGGCAACTCCTTGAGGAAGCAGGGCTGCAAGTGCACGTCTGGCTTGACCAGGCTTCAAACCGCTAATGACGGGCTCCAGTGCCTTTACCTCACGCTCCAGGCGCTGCATTTGAAGCTCAAGCTCGACTAACCGGTCTGAGACGTCATTTTCAGGTGTAGCCTCATTCCACTTGCTCATCATGGTCTTGATCTCGTCCAACGTATATTTCTCTTGCTTTAATTGATTAATACGTTCCAAAGTAACCAGGGTTTCATGGCTGTACAACCGGTAATTTTTATCACTTCTTGATTCCGGTGCAATGAGTCCCAGCTTCGTGTAATAATCAATCGTCCGTTCGCTGGTGTGGGCAGCTTTGGCCAGCTCGCCGATCCGGTAAAGGGTCATATCCCCATGGGTTCTCACCTCGATGAAAGAACTTTAGTTCTTCTGAATTTTAATATGTTCTTTCTATATAATAGAGCATACTTAATGATACCAAAATAAAAACCATACAGTCAAACGTCACACTTACTTTAAGTATATGCTGACAAAGCACGATCAATGCTCGGTTAATGCACTCTTACA
>NZ_LVWH01000071.1:0-3315 GCF_001909045.1 Paenibacillus sp. P3E
GTTATAAGAAAAGATCCCGTTAAACAATGGTTTGTCTGTCCCTCCAGAAATAATTGAACCATTATTATTTGCTTTCATGATAATGCCATTAATCTCTGTTGGTTCAATGTTAGACTTCACTTCAATAATACCAATTACATTTACAGGAACAGCAATAATGAAATCTCCTTCGGAGAATAATAAGGGGTATGATTGATCATAAATAATTATATCTATTTGAGAAGTTATGTAATTTTTATTCCGAATAAACCCAGTACCTACCGAAATATTTTTAGGTAAAACACGGTTTAAATAATTCCTTAGAATAATTTCCTTATATCTTCCTTCTTCTGCCCAATTTGCACTATCGATCAGGTTCCTGACTCTTTTTTCATAAGCCATAAACTCAGTTGCTACTGATTTTTGATATTCTAAATAGTTTGGCATTATATTTCTCCCTTCCTTGTATCTATAGTTTAAATTCTTATACAATAGAAGTAATACGGAAATCTAAAATTAAGTGTAATTAGATTATTTGGAAAATTGCATTCTTTACTTTTTCTGAATAATCCATTCCTGGAATGTCTCCAGTTTCCTTCCACTCATTTATTAGCGTCCCTAAATAATTAACATCTCCGAATTCCTTTCCCAACTGTATTGACAATAATCGTGGTAGCCCTCTCTTTCTGAATTTCAAAGCTTCGTTACTTTTAACTCCCCAACTAATAAAGGATGGTAGCATCTGTAGGCCCTCAGGAACTAAATAATCATAGCCAGTTTTCTCGATCATAGATTCTATAATTGTGATATAACAATTTGCTAAATGGGATATATTCCTAATGCCATCCTGGAGTATATGTACAACTTTAGCTATTGGACCTTGATTATTTCTATTATGGTTTCTTCCTTCTACTCCTACACCATGTTTTACCATGATATCTCCAATTTCTTTAATTGTCTTCCCACTTGTCCATGCTATTAAGAACTCGCATAATATCTCAGGATGTTTAAATGAATTATGTACATTTTCAATTAAAAATTCACCAGTTAGTTTTCTTATATTACTCATATACCAGTTTAGCCAATCTCCTATTGTCGCATCTAAATAGCCAACAAGGAATAGAGTGCCTTCTTCATCAATACTTTCCCAGAGAGTTTTGGCAACCTTAATTGAAACAGCAGATTTCTTTGCAATATCAACGTATTGCTTCATAAGTGGATCTTCTTGTACAATACTGAGCCATTTATCACAATTATCAGTAGCATTATCAATTACTTCTGAATCAAGTAAGTAGCTAGCTAACGTCTTACTTATTATTTTTTTATTAATTTGATCCTCCTTAGTAGTAGTGTTTAATAAAAATGTATAATTATCTAACGCATTTTCAAATGGACTACTAGCTACCGAATTTAATATTTGCGTCAGTCCGGATCCTACAGGAACTACTGCATCAATTCTCTCTAAATATTCATTATATTCCGGCGCTAGTGTAAATCCATTCTTATTATGGCTTGAAGGATATTGAGGAACAATCACACCAATAGATTGAAAAGCCAGTCCTGGTCTTCCTGCTCGACCAAGCATATTAATGACTTCCTCTTTTGACATAGGTTTTGGGATATCATCTGCATTGTATTGTTTGGTTGTATTCACTACGACTGCAGAAGCAGGTAGATTTAATCCTTGTGCTAATGTACCTGTAGCACATACAACTCCTCGGTTACAACTTTTAAAAAACGCCTCGACTGCTTCTTGCTCTTCATCTATTAATGCTTGAGAATGAATTCCTATTCCATTAATTAGTCCCTCCTCAAGATCTGATACTTCACCCAATTCAATTTCAGCAAAAGTTAAATAGGCATCTACTCTACGGTTCATAATATATTCAAATTTATTTATTTTCTTATGTGCTGCAATCTCACCAATTAGATGACGGGTAGTTTGTGAGAAAATAAGAACAGGTAGATTGCATGTAGCAAGCCAGTTCCCAAGTTGCCTGGCCATATCATTCCCATAACCTTCTGTAGTCCAATTACCAAATTTAGATAGCTTAAATCGTATTTTCAATTTATCTGGTAGTCGTATTGGATATGCTGATTTCTGCGTTTCATCATTCCAAACATCTTGTACGCAAAAAAACAAATCAGTAGATAATTCTTTTGAGTAGCTCTTTTTCCCGCTTTTCCTTGCTTCTTCTAAAGCATTATTGTATTCCTTCGATGGATGTGATATAAATCCTCTAAGCGTTCTCGCTGGTCTCCATCTTGTATAAACTGCATCGGAAGGCTTATTATTTAAAGCCTCTAACCATTTTGGTAGAATTGTTGATTTATCTAATAATGCAGACATTAATAAGTAAACTGCGTTTTCTGAATTTTCAGAAACCCTTGCCAATAATGAATCTAGCAAAGCTCCTCTATTTCCTTCTTTTATATTATGAAACTCATCAACAACGTATAAACTAACGTGTATGAACAATTCAGAACGTTTAGCATATAAAGAAGTACATTTTTCCGGTGTCATAACTAAAATTAGTTTCGAACTATCAAATTGCTCAAAGCGGTTTAAATTATCCAAATCATCAATAAGTAATATTTGGTCTGAAAATAAATTTTGAACATCTATAATTTTCTTCATTCTCTCCGAAATTTGACGACATAAAGCATGAGTAGGTGCTAAATAAATAATTATTGGCCCTCTTTGTAAAGAGGAAATCACTTTATGTTCTGCAATCAAGCTTTTTCCAGTACCTGTTGGAATAGCTATAATATTATTCTGATGATTTAAAAGCCCCTTTTCAATGGCTTCTTTATGTGGCGGCCAAATAATAAATACGCGTTCATCTAAATATCTTTGCATATGTTCATTCCAAATATTAAGTGGACAATCCCCAGGAGATTGTAAGATAGAGTTCGCTCTAGATGGAAAAGTTCTATTCACTAGTAGTAATATAAGAGCTAATAGTAAGATTGTACTCTCCCCACAATTCGTAGAGATACGATGCAGACGTAATAATCTCTTTTCAATATCAATGTCCCACTCATTATGTACTAAAGTAAGTTCTTTTTTGAATAGAACTAAACATTCATTCAATTCCCACAGCATTGCTTCCCTTGTTACATGCTTTAAATCTCTATAATTCTTAATCCCCTCCACTTTCTCCTTTGGAGCATCTTTGTATACAATATAATGAAGTTCTAATGAAGCAAATCTTATCAAATTCTCAATGACAACTGGCTCAATGGATTTCTCTGGGGAAATAATTGAGTCACGATGGATACTTTTTGCTGATTGTGCGGCATTAGGGTCATAGCCAGCAATATAATATAATAGCG